>CALHTA010000083.1 GCA_938038645.1 uncultured Thiotrichaceae bacterium | reverse complement strand
GATCATTTGCGGAAACACACAGCATGATAACGGCTCGCGAAGCAGGTCTTATTTCATGTGAATTTTGTCACAGCCTCAACCGTCCCTGCATTGACGAAACGGATTCTAAATCGCCTTTACAGATGCACTGCCATGTTTGTGGTGCTGTTATCTACTCACGCATTCCCAATAGCCTCAGTAAAACTTGGGCATTAGTGATTGCCTCATTAATTCTCTACATCCCAGCAAATTACCTGCCTATCATGACCGTTGTTCTTTGGGGAGATGGTTCGCCAGATAACATCATGTCAGGTGTATTAAGTCTAATAAGTGCAGGCATGTGGCCATTAGCGCTACTCATTTTTGTCGCTAGTATTGTCATTCCAATCGCCAAATTATTAACCCTCCTAGGGCTATTATGGAGCGTGCAAATTCATTCTAAATGGCGTCCTGTGGAAAGAACCCAGCTTTATCGGTTGACTGAGTTTGTAGGCCGTTGGTCGATGATCGACATCTTTGTGATTGGCATTTTGGTGGCGCTGGTTCAATTTGGAAACGTGGCCACAGTGACACCGGGTATGGGTGCACTGTGCTTCGCTGCTGTTGTGATTTTGACCATGATTGCCGCTCACAGCTTTGACCCTCGACTTATTTGGGATGCAATGGAGGAGACGGCTCATGAATGAGTATGTTCTTCCGGAAGCTGATGTCGCCAAAAAGTCACGCTTCTCGCTCATTTGGTTAATCCCATTGCTGGCTGCTTTGATCGGCTCTTGGTTGGCTTTTAAGTATTACACCGAACGTGGCACGATGATTGTGATTAACTTTGAGCAAGCATCGGGCATCGAGGCGCGCAAGACGCCAGTAAAATACAAAGATGTTGAAGTGGGCATGGTACGCAAAGTTAGTTTGGCACCTGATTTGAAAACCGTACGCGTTCAAGTTGAAATTTACCCTGATATGGAGAGTAATCTTGGCCCCGACACTCGGTTTTGGACGGTGACCCCTCGCATCACTTTGAGAGGCGTTAGTGGGTTAGAAACACTGCTTTCCGGTGTCAATATCGGTATGGAACCTGGTCCTGCAGGCCGAGCAAAAAAAGAATACGCTGGACTTAATCAACAGCCCAATATTGATATCCAAAGCGCGGGCCAATCGGTGGTTTTAAATGCTGAGCGCCTTGGGTCTTTAGATATCGGTTCTCCTATCTATTATCGGCAAATCCAAGTAGGTGAAGTCACGGGCTATACACTGAATCCAGACAATCAAAAAGTTGATATTGATGCTTTCATCTTTGCCCCTTACCACGACAAGATTCGCACCAATTCAAAGTTTTGGAATGCCAGTGGCTTCGAACTAGACATCTCAACCCTTGGCGTGACCGCTCGCCTTGAATCACTCACATCGCTGCTGATAGGAGGGATTGCTTTTGAAACCAACTTTAATGAGGTGGGCTATCCACTGACGGGCAAAGCGGCCTTTAAACTATACGATGGCTTCAAGCTGGCACACCAAGATACCGCTGCTGATAATAAACTACTCTACACTTTATATTTTGACGATACTCTACACGGTTTAGTCGAAGGCGCTGACGTAAAGTACCAGGGCATTAAGATGGGTCAGGTCGAAAAGATCTCTTTATCCCAAAACCACGTTAATGAAAGTATTCGCGCTAAAGTGCAAATAGCCATTTATGTCGATCGTTTATCTACAAATGGAGCGCGTTTAGAGGCGGAGAATTTACTGCAATCGTTAGTCGAGCAAGGCTTTCGCGCTCAACTCACCACCTCTAGTATCGTTACCGGTGCACAATTTATTGCCTTAGTTAAGGACACTAGTCTTAAGAGTTACCAAACTCTGGGAAGGCTAGACAGCGGTTACGAAGTTATCTTCCCGAATGTTGCTGCCAAAACTTCGCTACTCAACTTTGACCCATCCGGTGTCACTAAAGAACTAAACAAGGCCATTGGTAGTGCCAATAATTTACTTGCTTCAAGCGATACAAAAAACATACTAAAGAACCTAGCCTCCACCATGAGCAGCATCGACACAATTACTGCAGAACTATCGCGTGAGGGTGTTTCTGGTGAAGTGATGGAGCTGCTAAAAGAAGCGAGTAAAACGGCTAAAGGCTTAACGCTAGCACTTGGCGATGCTCGCAAAGTGATAGGCACTGTTGATGATGTCGCCCAAACCCTACAGAAAGACGCAAGCAAAGCAATGATTGATGCACGCGTCATGATGCAAAGTGCCGGCAAAGCTGCAACGTCTTTAAGCGGTAGCGCTGAAGTGCTGCAAAAAGATGCCAGCAAAGCAATGATCGATGCACGAGTGATGTTACAGAGCACCGGTAAGGCAGCAACGTCTTTGAGTGACAGTGTCGGTGTGCTACAAAAAGATGCTAGCAAAGCCATGATTGATGCTCGTGTCATGATGCAAAATGCTGGCAAGGCAGCCACCTCTTTAAGCGGCAGTGTTGGTGTGATACAAAAAGATGCTAGCAAGGCAATGATTGATGCTCGTGTAATGATGCAGAGCGCTGGTAAAGCAGCAACGTCACTCAGTAATAGTGCTAATGTGCTTCAGAAAGATACGAGTAAAGCCATGATTGACGCTCGTGTCATGATGCAAAAAGTAGGCAAAACCACGGAAGCGTTGGAGAAGGACGTCAGCCGAACACTTTGGCACATCAACAAAGCCAGCCTCGCAGCTGAAAAGGGTATTAACTCAACCATGAGTGAAGACTCAGCGTTGCAATATCGCTTCCAACAGCTTATTAATGATCTCAGTGAAGCGGCTAGCTCGTTCTCTGTGCTAGCAGACACTTTGCAGCGCAAGCCAAACGCTTTGATATTAGGGAAGTAGAAATTATGATGCCAAGCTACCAAGCAAAGATCTTAGCCATTTCGTTAGCGAGCACATTATTGTTAAGCGCTTGTGTTGGAGGTGGTGGGCCTCAAGGCGGTACTCGTTTCTACTCTCTACAGTCGATGGATTCCGGAGTAAGCAAGCAAGCAAATAGCGCTATTAAAGTCGGCGTGGGACCTATTAGGCTAAGTCGCTTACTGCGCAGACCACAGATCGTTACCCGAAAATCAGGCACCGAAATTGCCATGGCAGAGAAGCACCAATGGGGTGGCCTACTAAAAGAAGATTTAAGTCAAACGCTTAGCGATAATTTTGCTGGTTTGCTGGGTACTGAGAACATCGAACAATATCCATGGAAACTAAGTTTTAAACCTAAATACAGCGTCAGAATCGATATTGATCAGCTGGATGGTGAACTGGATGGTTTTGTCACCTTGAAAGCTCACTGGCGCTTGTCGAAGGGCCGTAAAGAAATCCTTGTGCGCAACACCACGCTCAAACAAAAAGTCAGAGGCGGTGACTATAACGCCTACGTCACCGCTCAAAGTGAAGTGCTGTTTAAACTCAGTGAACTGATCAGCAAATCAATGCGTTAATTACGCGTACCTTGTTCCACATAGATCAAGCTTTCAACCGGGAAATCTAGATCCTTAGCGCGTTTAACCAAGCGCTTTTGAATCGTTGGGTCAAGTTTTGGCGTGCGAGATAAGATCCACATAGAGGTTCTGTCATTTCCCACTATTAGAGCGTATTGATAGCCTTTCTTGTCCAGCTCTACGATATTGTAACCACCATAGAACGGTCCGAAGAACGAGACTTTCAATTGTCCAGTGCCAGGGTCGGATACAAACTTGGCTTTTCCTTCAGCCGTCTGCCAACGTTGTTTCGGTTCTTTATAACCACGGTTTAAGACGCGAATATCGCCATCTTTCTTCAAACTATAAGTCGCGGTAACGTTACTCATACCCCGCTCGAAAGGGTGATTTAATCGCGCGACCTCATACCACTTTCCTAAAAAGCGATTAACCTCGAACCCCTTGATTGGTGTGACTCCTTCAGGGACGGTCGCACAAGAAGTGAGTAAAAATACCAAGCTGGCGAGTAAAACATTGCGCATGCCGATCTCCAATTATTTAATCGAGTATTGCTAATACAAGTTTTAGACTACCAGCTCTCATTTAGTTTCGCGTTATTCTCCGTTTTTGTTAGGGAGATCAAATACTTTTAGTAACGACTGATCAAACAAGTAGTTGATATTGATGTATGGACCACTGTGCGTGTAGTTCTCATTGGCAAAGTCATCATCATTAAAGCCATGCATGTTGTAGCCGACTTCTAATCGGGTGTTTTTGCTGGCTGCAAACCCTACCGAAAGACCTGCAAAGTCGCTTCGAGTATGCGTATCCCAATGATG
>CALHTA010000082.1 GCA_938038645.1 uncultured Thiotrichaceae bacterium | reverse complement strand
GCGTTCGATTACCATAGAGATGTGGGTCGGCTTCTTAATACTTGTGATTACTGCGGTGATGAGTAGCGTTACTGGCCCGGCTTACGGCTAAATCTGTGAAACAATATTCTCTCATTTTGTTGATATTACTCTCGTTGACGGTGAATGCCGTCGCAGGATTCACTGTGCCTCAGCTTGTAGAACATGGTGCTCACAGCACAATACTGGATCATCATGCTGGTAACTCGCATCACAACAAATCACCTGAGAATAACAACAGTGGAGGTCACGTCAGCTATGATGACACCGATTGCAATGAACCTGAGGATTGCTGCACTGAACTGTGCCAAATCGCTTATGCCGTTCTCCTAGAGCAGGCTCAGAATAGCTGTTTAAAACGCCTGAAAACTAAAGGTGAATACATCGCATCATTCACCGATATCACCCATTCAATTTCCTATTCGCCTGATTAAATTTCGCACCGTGTTCATTCGGGCTTAGTGACACCTCCTGTATTCGAGCTGTCGCTTCTAATAAAAAATTCACGGCGAGACCGCTTCAGTTTTACCTGAAGATGCTCAGTCGTGTCCAGATTGTTATGGGAAACACTACATGCGAATTCAATTTTTAGATGGTTTTCGGGGACTAGCAATACTGCTGGTTGTCATTTTCCACGCCTATGTACAATGGCCAGGACATTATCCTTATGGTAGCGACTATGCGAATATTCCAGTCATTAAGCTGGGTTGGTTAGGAGTCCAGCTGTTTTTTCTGATATCGGGTTTTGTCATTTTCATGACACTGGATAAAACCGAAACATTCAGAGTCTTTGTTTACAAGCGTTGGCTTAGGCTTTTTCCGGCCATGCTGATTGCATCACTTTTAATTTATTCAACCCTGCCAATTTTTCATGAACGGCCTGATGGTATACCGCCCAATATGCTGAGCCTTTTACCAGGACTTACATTCACGCTTCCCACTTGGTGGTCAAAACTAGTGGGCTTTGATATCCCACTACTGGAAAGTGCGTTTTGGTCACTATACGTTGAATTCAAGTTTTATATTATTGCAGGGGCAACCTACTTTATCTTGGGCAGGAAGTTTTTAATTCCTGTTCTGGTTGCTTTGTTTGTTTTTTGGATAGTAATATTTTTCATATCTACTAGCGTTGAACATCAATTCCTTCATGTCCTAAAGATAATTAGCAATGCGCTTAGTCTAAAACACTTCGGCTGGTTTGCCGCGGGCGCAATGTTCTATAACTATTTTCAGACACAAAAAAATCCATGGTTTTACGCTGGTATTGGATTGATGGTGCTAAGTTCTTTAGTCGTCAGAATCGATGCGCTTGGCTTTGATTATGAGGTAATCATTGGTGCGCTGCTTATCTCAGCATTGTTTGCCGTGAGCTTTAAGTCAAGCCTGTTGCAAAACCTCCTACAAAACAAAGTGTTGGTATTTGTTGGATTCATTAGCTACCCACTATACCTGATTCATGAAAATGCCATGACTGCGATCATTATTAAAATGGCTGAATGGGCACCTTGGTTGCACCCATTTTTATATCCCTATCCGGCCATCGCTTTTCTAGTGTTTACAGCTTATATAATCGCTAAGTATCTTGAACCTTGGTTGAACCATTTGCTCCGATTCAAAGCACAACGCAAGACCGTGAAAACTAATGTTGAAATGTCATGAATGTCATTTTAGTGAAAGACTGTTGTCAGTTTGTCAATTGCATAATGAGCACTCTTAAACAAACTTACTTAGGTAAATAAATCATGAAAACAGTTCAATCATTCGTTATTGCAGCATCCATCCTTTTAGCTAGCGCCAGTGCAGTTGCGGGCACTATGCCTTACAGCGGTGGAAACGACCGAGTTGAAAGCAATACAATCGTTGTGAGTGCCGCATCGACAAAGCAAGCTGCGTATCAGCTAGGTTTAAACAAGTTGGCACAGCTTCAAGCGGCTTCGCCACAGCAATTGAGCCAAGCGCTTAAGGTGCACTCTTCAAATGTGGATGGAACAACATTGCATTTGAAAGAAGGTGGATATGTCACGGTACAAGAAAGAATGGACGCTAAAGGCGGCCTCAGCTTTGTAAGCTCAGTGAATGTTGGTTTTCATTATTTAGAGGTTTAAACCGATAGCGACAAATAACTAACACTTATCCTTGATCGATCTTGGCCGTGGATACACTCGTTTATCCCGGCCTTTTTGAATACCCGTTAGAAATTGATTCTGCTTACAAATTTGTCTAGCGAATCAATTGTGTAAGAAATCTGAAAATGACAGAAATGTCATTTTAGTGACTGGTTTCTGTCAGTTTGTAAATTGCATAATTAGCGTCGTTACTGAACATAGAGTCGACCTGAAAAACTGGCGATGCAACCAGTTTTACAAGCAGCAAACCTTAGTTTTAAATTTCACAAAAATACAAATGGAATCAAATCAATGAAAAAAATTAACACATGGTTATTGGCAAGTCTACTGACCGTTGGCTTCTCTGGCGCTAGCTTCGCTTCTGCGGAAGGTGAGGCAAAGGACGATGGGCATGGTGATGGACACGGCGACGGCCACGTCATGGAAGGTCATGAGGGACATAAAATGAGTGCAGTGGGTATGCCTGCTGAAAAAGGCGCAGTTGCCAATAAAACCATTACCGTTCACATGATGGATACCATGAGATTTAATTTCTCCACCCTGAATATTGAAGAAGGTGATATCGTCAAATTCGTGGTGATGAACAAAGGAAAAATACCTCATGAGTTTGGTATCGGCAGTATTGAAGAGCAGGCTGCGCACAGGGACATGATGAAAAAAATGCCGGGTATGAAGCATGAAGACGGTAGCACTGTAAGCGTAGAACCAGGTAAGTCAAAAGAGCTGGTTTGGCAGTTCATTGGTGACGCAACGGCACAGTTTGCCTGTAATGTACCAGGGCATTTTGAAGCGGGCATGAAGGCTGATGTGGAGCTTCATTAAACGATCAAGTACGTCTATAAGTTAGGCATGCTCAGTCAGTGCTACTTGCCATAGCTGTAGCACTGACAACCATCTAACCCTCTAATCAACTAAACAATGGTTGTCAGTTAGTAATATATCCAATCATTTCTTGGCAGACATTGGAGCAAGATATTGCTTGAGGACACTGATAAGAAAAGCACTTTTTTGGGTAACACAACCTATGCGAATTCTACATCTAGATGGCTTAAGAGGAATCGCAATCATTCTCGTTGTTTTATTCCATGCTTATGCAGGCTGGCCTTCGCAAGTTCCTTACGGCAACACCTATGCTGATGTAACGGTGTTTAAACTGGGCTGGTTGGGCGTTGAACTATTTTTTCTAGTGTCTGGCTTTGTTATATCAATCACTCTGGAGAAAACCGAGACATTTAGTCTATTCATTTACAAGCGCTGGCTGAGGCTCTTTCCCGCGATGCTGATCGCCACTGTGTTAATTTACGCAACATTGGCGATCTTCCATGAACGCCCAGACGGTATACCCCCCAACTTACTAAGTGCACTACCAGGACTAACTTTTATGAACTGGTGGCCAAGGCTACTCAATATTGACATTCCTCAGTTAGAAGTCGCTTTTTGGACGCTCTATATTGAGTTCAAGTTTTATGTGATTGCAGGTCTAACTTATTACCTTTTCAGCAAAAAATATTTGACCCCTGTTTTGGTGTCTTTATTTGTCCTGTGGATGGTCACTTATGGCTTAACAACTCAGCTAGAATTTCACTCTCTACAGTTATTGGCAAACATTAACGAAGCACTTAGCCTAAAACACTTTGGGTGGTTTGCTGCCGGTTCGACGTGTTACCGCTATTACCAAACAGGCGATCGCAAATGGATGATTACCACACTGCTGCTCATCTTATTCAGTGCCCTGAGTGTTCGCGTAGAAACCGAGGGATTTAACCTTGAGGTTACTCTGAGTGCGTTAGCAATATCCGCGTTATTTATCTTGAGCTTTAAACTCACTTTTTTACAAAACATGCTGCAAAGTAGGCTACTGATATTCTTTGGCACCATCAGTTACCCTCTATATTTAATTCATAATAACGCCATGATTTCGATGATCATCAAAATAGAAGCCTCTGCGCCTTGGTTACATTCGTTTTTGACGCCCTACCCTGCGATTATTGTCCTTGTATTAGCAGCATATATCATCGCGAATTACCTGGAACCTTGGCTGAGTCGTTTTTTTCGATTCCAGACCGAGAGCAATATAGTGAAGACTAAAGCTGACATGTCATGAATGTCATTGTAGTGAAAGATTGTTGTCAGTTGGCAGATTGCATAATGAGCACTCTTAAACAATATACAGATGAAGGTAAATACAATGAAAACAGTTCAATCAATCGTTATAGCAGCATCAATCATTTTAGTTAGCGCGAATGCTGTTGCCGGTACTATACAGTCAGGCGGTGGTTTCGATCGGGTTGTCAACAATACGATAGTTTTGAGCGCTGCTCCTACTAAGCAAGCCGCATATCAGCTAGGTTTAAACAAATTGGCTCAGCTTAACGCAAGCTCGCCGCAACAATTAGGCTTGACGCTTAATGTGATTTCATCGAATGCCGAAGGAAACACACTACACCTAAAAGACGGTGGCTACATAACAGTACAAGAAAGAATGAGTACTGGTGGCAATACGACTTACGTCAGCTCAGTCAACGTTGGCTTGCACTACTTAGAGCGTAACGATAATAATTAAGCCAACCAAATTCCCTGCAAGACTAAGGGCCGTGGATAGCTATTGCTATCCCGACCCTTTTTTATCAGATAAATTTCTCCCACCAATGAGGTACATGATGAAAATACTAACTATTTTAATCACCAGTGCATTAATCACACTTAGTGCCACCGTGTCAGCAAACAATGATACTGAATCAACCACAAAAAAACTCAATGATGTATTGGTTGCCACGTTTAAATCCTCACCAGATTCTGTCGCTGAGAGCCTGATTCCCGGTTTATATAGAGTTATGTATGGTACCGAAGTTGTCTATTTGAGCGCTGATGGTCAGTATTTTATTAGTGGCGATTTGCTTGATCTTAAAACACGGAAAAACTACTCAGAGTTAGCTAAACGTTCTGTTCGCAAGAAAATGCTGGCTGCCACAGAAACCAATCCAGTCGTGTTTAAAGCAAAAGATGAAAGACATGTGTTGCGTGTATTTACCGATGTTGATTGTGGTTACTGTGCAAAGTTTCATCGTGAGATGGAACAAATCAACGATAAAGGTATTACAGTTGAATACTTAGCATTCCCTCGTGCTGGAATAGGCTCATCTTCCTATAACAAAAAAGTCAACGTTTGGTGTGCTGAAAATCAACAGGACGCAATGACAAAAGCTAAAATGCGACAACCTGTTGAGGCTAAAAAATGCGATAACCCGGTAAAGCAACAATATGAACTCGGTCAGGCAATGGGCGTGAATGGCACTCCTGCATTGCTCACTGAGTCAGGCCAGTTAATTCCAGGATATGTTCCAGCAGACCGATTGGCTGCTATGTTGGATGAGGATAAGGTCTCAACGGTGTTGAGTCAGTAGGTGATTTTTGATGGTTAACAGTATAACTAAGAATGAAACAGCAATCTAAAATAATAATTATGACTGGTGAAGAGAGATTAGTAACATGACAATAACTAGAAGACAGTTCTTGATAAGCAGTGGTGTTGCGTTAATGATGCCGTACTACCGAGCACGAGCAGCTCAAGTGCCCAAAGTATTGCGAGCAAGTACGGCAAAAGCACAACTGGCACCTGCCAAGTACCCTGCGACTCATGTTTGGGCATTTGGCGGCAGTATCCCTGGCACAACGCTGCGGCTTAAGCAGGGAGAAACACTGTCCACGCGCTTTCAGAATGACCTGCCTGAAGGTTCTTCGGTACATTGGCATGGCATTCGTATTGATAATAAAATGGATGGCGTCCCGGGTTTAACCCAGAAGTTAGTGGAGCCAAAAGCCAGTTTTGATTATGAATTTGTCGTGCCAGATGCAGGCACCTACTGGTATCACTCCCATAATCGCAGTTGGGAG
>CALHTA010000081.1 GCA_938038645.1 uncultured Thiotrichaceae bacterium | reverse complement strand
CGCGCAAGTAATTTCTGGGTTTCAGGTTAGGCCACAGCAACAAGCGATGCTTGAGGCAGTTACTGAAGCTATTGAAACAAATGGCTCGGTAGTAATCGAAGCAGGCACAGGCGTAGGTAAAACATTTGCCTATTTGCTCCCTGCGTTTCTTAGCGGTGGCAAAGTCATTGTTTCTACTGGTAGTAAAACGCTCCAAGATCAATTGTTCTTAAAAGATTTACCCCTCGTTAAAAAAGCCCTCAAGTCCAGTGTGCAAACAGCATTGTTAAAAGGCCGTGCAAACTATCTTTGCAAGCATCGAATGAGGCTAGCTCAATTTGAAGGGCGATTTAAGGATAAAAAGTCCATCTCGCACTTGCGAAAAATTGACGACTGGGCTTTTGTCACTCAGTCTGGGGATGTGTCTGAGCTTTCCTCAGTTCCTAGAGATGCAGAGGTTTGGCCTTTAGTAACCTCGACAGCGGATAATTGTTTGGGCGCTGAGTGTGATGATTATCAAGAGTGTCATGTAGTTGTAGCTCGTCGAGAAGCACAAGAAGCGGATATTGTTGTTGTCAACCATCACCTTTTCTTTGCAGACTTAGCTTTAAAAGAAGACGGTTTTGGTGAAATCTTACCGAGTGCAAACGCTATTATTTTAGATGAGGCTCATCAGCTTCCAGAGATTGCCTCGACTTTCTTTAGTGACACTTTAAGCAGCCGTCAGTTGCTAGAGCTAAGTCGAGACGCCACCGCAGAATGCCTTGAGTCGGCATCTGATATGGCCGATCTACGGACGTTATTAGCAAGCCTTGAAAAAGTTGTCATGGACTTTCGCTTAGCGATGGATAAACCGGGCTTGCGTGAGCCTTGGTATAAAATTCGTGATAAAGCGCCTATTCAACGAGAGTTGGAAAATCTAACGGATGTGATTGATGCATTGTTAGAGCAGTTAAAAATGGCGAGTGAGCGAAGCAAAGGTCTTTTAGCTTGTTACGAGCGCCTTTTTGTCATGTCTTCGCACCTGCAAAACTTTAAAAAACCAAAACCGGAAACGGTTCAATGGTACGAGACCTATACTCGTTCTTTTACTTTGACGTCTACACCCCTCGAAATCGCTGAGCCGTTTCGAAAGCAGCTTGATTCTTATCCCTGCGCTTGGATTTTAACGTCAGCAACGCTTGCGGTGGGTCAGAATTTTGAACATTTCACCAAACGAATAGGCTTAGATGAGCCAAAGACGTTACTGCTAGACAGTCCTTTTGACTATTGGCACAACGCGCTTTTGTATGCGCCGCCTAATATGCCAGAACCGCAGCAGCATGATTTTGTATCAAGGTTGGTAGAGGAGTCCATTCCAGTGATCAATGCCTGTAAGGGCAGAACGTTTATGTTGTTTACCAGCTACCGAGCGTTGAATCAGGCGGCAGAGCTCTTAAAAACGGAAATTGAATACCCCATTCTAGTTCAAGGTGATACCTCTCAGGCTGAGATGATTCAGCGCTTCAAAGACCACGGTAATGCTGTACTGTTAGGTACTAGTACTTTCTGGGAAGGTGTCGATGTGCGAGGGGATGCTTTGCGTTGTGTCATCATTGACAAATTTCCTTTTGCATCACCAGGAGATCCAGTGCTCGAAGCAAGGATAAAGTCGATTAGGGAGCAGGGTGGTAATCCTTTTGGAGATTATCAATTACCTCAGGCGGTTATAGCGATGAAGCAGGGTGTTGGGCGATTGATTCGAGATGAAAAAGACAAAGGCGTATTGATGATTTGTGATCCACGTTTGCGGACGAAATCTTATGGCCGAGTATTTTTAGAAAGCTTACCCAGAGTTCCTCGTACAACAAAGCGCGAAGTGACCGAGCGATTTTTTGCGAATATAGAGAAATGAAGATTTTAGCGATTGAAACGGCAACTGAAGCCTGTTCTGCGGCCTTATATAACGATGGAGAGATTATCACCAGGTATGAGCTTGCACCTAGAAAGCATACGCAGCTTATTTTACCGATGATGGATGAAATTTTAGATGAGGCGGGCGTCACCAGGTCTTCTTTAGATGCTATTGCATTTGGCCGTGGCCCCGGCGCTTTTACGGGTTTGAGGATTGCAGTGGGGATTGCCCAAGGATTGGCTTTAGCAATTGATAAGCCAGTAATTCCCATTTCAACGTTGGGCGCGATGGCTCAGCAGGTCTTGGATAAAACATCAGGATTGCTAGCTTCTGATGAGATAACGTTTATCCCCGCAATTGATGCGCGAATGGGGGAAGTTTATTGGGCGCAATACAAGCAAATTGCTGGAGTGGTTTGCCTTGAGGGTAAAGAGCAGCTCTCAAAACCTGAGGTAATGGCTGAATTTAATAATAAAGAAATCCGTTTTGGCAGTGGCTGGAATGCCTACCACCCAGAACTGATGAAGTATGATTCCACTGAAATAAGCAATGCCACTAAAGATGTTTTCCCAAATGCTTACTATATCGCAAAGCTTGCTGCCTCTGCATTTGTCAGAGGTGAGATGATAGATGCTGCATACGCTGAGCCAGTTTACTTGCGTAATGATGTTGCTAAAAAGAAAGCTGAGCAAAGTAAGCCCATCTGATGGAATTTCAACGAACCCAAAATGCATGCTTTCTTACTGGGAATATTCGAACGGTAAATGAAGATTTCCAGGTTGATGAAATCCCCGATTTTGAACCGACGGGTGAAGGTGAGCACGCCTGCTTAAAGATTCGTAAAACCGGGCAAAATACTGAGTGGACCAGCAAGCAGCTTGCAGACATTGCTGGCATTGCGCGACGCGACGTATCTTATGCTGGTTTAAAAGACAGGCACGCCGTAACCACTCAATGGTTTAGCGTTTGGTTGCCGGGTAAGCCTTCTCCAGATTGGTCAGCCCATCTTCCTGACTCTATTGAAGTGTTAGAAGAGGTTCGCCATAACAGAAAGGTCAGAATTGGTACCTTAAAAGGTAATCGCTTTTCGCTGATAATAAGAAATTGTGTGGGAGATAAAGCAGCCTTAGAAGACACAATTAACATAATCACTGAACAAGGCGTGCCTAATTATTTTGGCACTCAGCGATTTGGTAGAGATAATCACAATATTGAGCGCGCAACAGCTTGGTTTTCCGGTCAGATTAAACCGAAGGCTCGACATCAAAAGAGCATGTACCTATCCGCTGCACGTTCTTGGTTGTTCAATCACTATTTATCGTCACGCGTCGAACAAGGCAGCTGGAATACCGCATTGGATGGTGATGTGTTTCAACTTGATGGCTCTAACAGCTGTTTTTATGAGCCTTTGGATGCGCAGCTTGAGAGGCGGATTTTAGATTATGATTTGCACCCAACGGGTCCGTTATGGGGTGAGGGCGAGCTTCAATCTAATGGCACAATAAAAAGTGAAGAGTTGAGGATTGCCAAGCAGCTTTCTGTAATGAGTGAAGGTTTGGAAAGGCATGGTTTAAAGCAAGAGCGCCGTTCCATGAGGTTGTTGGTGTCTGACTTTAATCACCATTGGCTTTCAGAGGATGTTTTATCACTCAGCTTTAGATTAAAACCAGGTTCTTACGCGACCAGTGTGCTTCAAGAGTTAGGTGCTTTCACCGATGTGAATGAACTAAATAAATCGTTACAGGACTAACAAATAAATATAGTTTTATATCGGGCTGCTTAATTAATAATGAAAAAGTCTTCAAGTATACAGATCTTATCTGTTGGTGCTGCTTACTCAAAGCCGCTGCTAGCGGTTTTTATTGCGTCACTATTATCTATTGAGACTGCTGTTGCGGCAGGTTGCCTGAAAGCTAGTCCAATATCATTAGAGCGTAAAGCGGCAAGCCATGCTTCGGCAATCCAGCTTGCTGCAAGTAAACACCGAATTGATAGAGAGCTGATCTTGGCCGTTATCGCAGTAGAGTCATGTTTTCAACTCAAGGCAGTTTCCTCAGCAGGTGCGGAGGGTTTAATGCAGCTAATGCCAGATACTGCTGATCGTTTTGGGGTTAGCAATAGCTTTAATGCAAAACAAAACGTCATGGCGGGTTCCAAATACTTGAAGTGGCTGCTAAACCGTTTTGGTGGAAACCTTAAGTTTGCTTTGGCGGGATATAATGCGGGCGAAGGAAGAGTGGATCAATATAAAGGCATTCCGCCATTTAGAGAAACCCAAAACTATGTCAAAAACGTAATCGCTATTTATCATAGATTAGCCCCTCAAAAAGCGATAAGACAGAGTCAAACGATTGCAAATGGTACAGTTTATTACCCTTACAAACCACTCAAGGGTAAGACTCAAGCCGTTAATTCAAACTATTCAACTCCAGTTATAAAACCTGAAGCGTTAACGGCTAAACCTGGGCGGCAAGGGCTGGACTTTATGAAAAGCCGAGCCCCTCACTTATACCGTAAGCCGTAAATAACTAATTGAACTTATGGTTTTAATAACGTTACCTGAAAGGCTGCCTTTTTAGTAGAACCTGATTTTAGTGCACCTTTATGTTTCCAGCGGATATGAGTAAAGTCTGAAGCCTTAGCCTTAACCATCTTTCCTTCTTTGTTTTTAACTTGAAGAGAATCAGCCTTTCCCCAAGTTTTGCCGCCATCGACTGAAAAGCTTACCGATGCATTGTCACCATAGGCTGAACCGCTAACATATCGGGTGAGTTTTGGAATAGGGTTAATAATGTTAATCCCATCAACTGACTTTTTACTAATGTTTTTATATTCAGTTGTGTAATAGACCACCTTGCCCGGTAATACCTTAACGGCAGGAACCTTCTTTTCTACTTTCTTTCCATCTTTCTCAACGGTCACCTTTGTTTCAGCTTTAGACCAGACTTTAATTTGGTCCTCGGCAGCGAAAGAAGTTGTGCTTGCGATAGCAACGGCGAAAAGGACGATACCCCAAAGAATGAAGAAGACACGATTATTTTTATATATATTATTCATGTTATTACCTAATTGTTATGACCATACCAGCGTCAATGTCTATGTTAATCCTAACGCCTTAATCAATACTTAATATCAGCCAATGTTTTATTAAATATGCAGTAATAGTCGCTTTTTAG
>CALHTA010000080.1 GCA_938038645.1 uncultured Thiotrichaceae bacterium | reverse complement strand
ATGGGTAACATGAAAGACTTTGAGCGCTTGATCAAGTTTGGTCAGTACTTCAACGTCATTTCATTTTTTGGAAATCAGGCGACAGCACCCACTGATTTACCGGCAAACAGCCGACATCTCGATACCTTATTCGCCAGCATTACTTTGTCGGATAAAGCCTTTTTCTCAACCGGAATTGGGGCTGGGCGTTCTTTAGATGCTGCCAACATGTGCGCCATCGCTCGGGGTATTAGTTTAGAAGAGATGGCTAACTCACCGAGTGCTATGACCAATATCAATGTTAACTCGCCACGAAAACTAGATGACAGCATGGCTTATGGCGCAATGCAGTTGGCCAAACTTGGTCAGCCGGTTGCAGTGACTCCATTTACTTTAATGGGCGCGATGACGCCTGCGACTTTGGGCGGCGCTTTAGTGCAGCAAAATGCTGAGGCACTATTAGGCATTTCTTTGTTACAGCTAACACGTCCTGGCACTCCCTCTATCTATGGTGGATTCACTTCTAATGTCGATATGCGTTCTGGTTCGCCTGCCTTTGGTACTCCAGAAAATGCACTGGCCAATCTGGCGGGAGGGCAACTCGCGCGTTATTACAAACTTCCACACCGCACTAGTGCTTGTAATGCTTCTAACGCAGTGGATGCGCAAGCCGTTTATGAAACACAGATGGCGCTGTGGGGCTCAGTCATGGGACACGGTAACCTCATTTATCATACGGCAGGCTGGTTAGAAGGAGGTTTGGTCGCCTCGTTTGAAAAAGTGATTGTTGACTGCGAAATGCTTCAACATATGTCGAGTATGCTGAAGCCGATGAAAATAGACCTTGATGAGATCGGTTTGGATGCAATGAAGCAGGTGGGGCCTGGCGGCCATTTCTTTGGCTGTGATCATACGATGGCGCGTTATAAGGATGCTTTTTATGAGCCATTTCTGAGTGATTGGCAGAATCATGAAAATTGGGAGGCCGCCGGTTCACAAGATACCACCATGCGCGCCACTAAAATTTGGCAGCAGATTTTGGAAGAGTTTGAAGCACCTTCCATTGACCCCGCAATCAAAGAAGAGTTAGAAGCTTATGTCGCGAAGCGTAAAGAAGAGCTGGGTACGAATGAGCCTGATCTTGAGCCAATCTGAAAGCTATTGGGTGGCCTTGGGGATATTTCTGTCAGTGAGTCCACCTTTAGTCTGATGGATATACCCATTTGATGAATAATTGATATGATTGCAGTGCTAGAAGAAACCCCCAGCTTCTAGACCCAAAAAAATAAAAATAAGCGTCAGCATATTTAATGCGCTGTCGAAATTAAGGTTCTCCTATGTCTAAAGTAAGATTCAGGTCTGCTCCTAAAAAGCAACAAGGAATGACATTAATGACGACCCTTGTCATTCTCTTAGTGATGACTATTGTCGGTCTAACCTCTTCAAAGCTATCGATGTTTGACACAATGATAGCGAGAAATAACAAGGTTCAAACATTGGTTTATCAAGAAACGGCTAATGATCTGAAGACGTTGACCAAACTAGAGATGCTGCATGATCCCATGCTAAGCAAAAAATTTAATGATGTAACGGGTATCTACACGTTACCAGCGAGTGATTCAAAAAAAGAGACCATTGAAATAATTACCGATGTTGGCTTTGATGCACTAAACGAGCTTTATGATTGTGAAGGTGTGTTAGGAAGGGCCAGCAGTATTGGTATGGGTGCAAGAAAGTGTGACTTGTTTGACTTTCAAGTTACTAGACAGAAAAAAGGCCACAGTGGTGCAAGGGATAAGCACCACGCTGGAATGGGAAAAGAAGTTCCTTCTCCTAGTAAATATAGCAATCTGTGACGTAATCCTTTGCCATTAAAGATGGCATAAAAGTGAGTGACCCAATGAATAAAAATAATATTAAACGTGCATTAAACACCGCTGTGGCTTTTTCTTTGGTTAGTATTCAAGCCATTGCCACTGCGGATGATACTGAGGTTTTTCTGAGCAGAAACTCAAAACCTAATCTGTTATTTATAATGGATATGTCCGGTAGTATGAAGTGGGGAATTACCGCGAAGGGATATAACCCAAAAACGGGTGTTATCGATGAGGGGAGCCCGCCTTCAAGATCAGATGTCATGAAAAATGCGGTCAAGCGGGTGTTGAATCAAGCGCCAGACGAAATCAATATTGGTTTAATGAGCTACGGGCAGGGTACCTTTGATGGATATGATTCTAGGTTAGGTTGGGACGAAAACTATCGAAGTCACGGTGTTCATGGTGTGTCGTTTCCGATCGAAGGAATTAATGAGTTAGCCGCACCTATTATTAGTCAGTATTCAAGAATCGATAATTTACCAGATCCTTCAGCTAAGACGGTTGTTAGGCAATATCTGTCTGACATCGTAGATTCTTGGGAGCCTTACGGCGGGACGCCAATAGTCGATTCCTTGGTTGAAGCATCCCGTTACTTTGCAGGAGACAGAGTTGCCTTTGGGCAAGATATTCCTTCAAGCATTCGTGGAGCGCACCCCACGAGCTACCAAGGGGAGCCAATTACTAGAAATTTAATCACCACCCCTAGAGATATTGACACAGCACCTAATTATAAAAGCCCGATTACGGATGGGTGTCAGCAAAATTACATTGCTCTATTGTCAGATGGGGATCCGACCAATTATTACCTGGATCAAACTAAGTTGGTCAGGGATGGCCGTTGGTATAGCAGGGTTGTCACAGAAAACTGGGGCAAAGGACCGGGCCCATTTGCATCTTACATGAAGGGCGATAGTCGCTACGGTACTCTGGCTGCTGGGGTTCAAGACTGTGAAGACTCACCGAGTGGTTTCAAAGCAGGTCAATGTGGACCTGAAATCACACAGTTCATGTCTACTAGAGATATGAATCGTGCGATACCCGGTGAGCAAAACATTAAAGTATTTACGGTCGGCTATTCCAGAAGTATCGATACAAATACGCAGGACTATTTGAAAAGTCTCGTTACCGTAGAGGATAATCTAAAGACTCCATGGAAAGAGGGCTACTATTCTGCTGATAATTCTCAAAAATTAAAGAAGGCACTGACGGATATCATTGAGACAGTAGCAGCATCTGCCTCTACCTTAGGCTCACCAAGCTACAGTGTGAACGTGCTCAATGGCTTAGAGCATGAAGACGAGATTTATATTCCTATTTTCTCTAAAGCGAGTGGTGTTAGATGGTCAGGAAATCTCAAAAAATTTGGATTAGTGAATACATCCCAAAGTGGTCATGAAGTGAAGGTCATTATGGGGAAAAATAATCTGGAGGCGTTTGACGAGCAAGGCACCTTTACCGAGGATGCTATAGATTTTTGGTCAGATAGCCCTAATTCGACTCCAGACGGGAGTAATTTACGCAAAGGCGGCGTTGCCAGTAAGCTAAATCCTAAAACTCGTCATCTAGTTTCTGACATTAATTGTGGTTCAGGCATCTGTGATTTGAATGCTGAGGATAATTTACTCCTTGCCAGTAACGACGCTATCACTAACGAAATACTTGGGCTCAAAGTTGTTCGCGATAAGATAGCGAATACGAAAAAAGGTAAGGACGAAGTCATCGTTGAGGAAGGCTCGGTCGATCGTGAGTTATTAATTGATTTCATTCGCGGTGAAAACCCTGATAAAACCACACGCTACCACATGGGGGACATGCTGCATTCTGACCCTCTGGTGGTTACCTATTCAACTGCTAAAAGCGATCAGGCAAAGCAACAGTATATTTTTGTAGGAACCAATGAGGGTTACCTGCACGCCTTTGATACAACAACGGGTGAAGAGAAATTTGCCTTCATGCCGAAAGAGCTACTTAAAAACATAGAGCCGCAATATTATAACCTTGATGGTAATCACCTCTATGGCGTCGACGGTTCTATTTCTCACTGGCAGGATAAGGTCACTAAAAAACACTATTTATACTTTGGTATGAGACGTGGTGGAACCACTTACTACGCACTTGATGTGACTAACATTAATCGTCCTAAACTCCTTTGGAAAAAGTCAGCGGCTGACTATCCATCGATGGGTCAATCATGGTCTGCACCTTACTTAGATCGGGTTGGCTATGGTGAGAAAGGTTTGATGAAAGAAGCGGTTATTATTAGTGGAGGTTATGACGTAGCAGAAGATAGAAAAGATAAAGATGGCTCCCTTAAAAATGGTGATCCTTCAAATGAAGTAAATACTTCTGTCGGTAAAAATATCTTAATACTAGACGCTAAAACAGGCCGTAAGTTGTGGTCTTTACGTGATGCGATCAGCACTTCAATGGTTGAAGATAGTGTGCCTGGTGGATTAAAGGTGCTCGATACTAACGCCAATGGAATGGCTGACCGTATTTATTTTGCGGATACGGGTGGCAACGTCTGGCGAGTTGATTTGAGTGAGTCGATTGGTAGTAATTCCAGAAAATCGACATTGACAAAGCTAGCCTCATTGGCAGGTTCTGGTGTAGATGCTCGTAAGTTTTACTCAGCACCTGAAGTTGCCTCTGTCGTGCATAAAGGGAAATTACTCTATACCGTTTCGATTGGTAGTGGCTATCGAGCGCACCCTATGAACGAGAAGATTGATGATAAGTTTTTTATACTAATAGATGACTTACCCAAAAAGCCCATAGGTGAAGATTTCACAACCATTAAAATAAATAATTTGGCTGAGGTTGATATTACGGCGGTTAATGATGATGTCTCGGTTTCAACCAGAGGGCGTTTTAACGAAGATGGCAAGCGAGGCTGGGCTGTTTCATTCCCACAAACTGGTGAGAAAGTCCTGACCAAAGCACTGACCCGAAACGGTGCCGTTATTTTCACTACTTTTGTTCCTGATTCAGGTGAAGTCACTTGTGGTATTGCTAATGGATCAGTAAGCCGGCTTTATGCGCTGAATGTGGTCACTGGTAAGGCAGGAATAAACTTTGATAAGCCTGCGGCTCGTGAGACGCTATTAAACACTCCGGTCATGGAAGGTGGTGGCTCACCGAGATTGCCGGGGCCAGGTTATCCAGGAATTGTGCCACCTCCAGAATTAGTCTTTGGT
>CALHTA010000079.1 GCA_938038645.1 uncultured Thiotrichaceae bacterium | reverse complement strand
ATCCGTCCCCATTGTGCCACCGAGAATAACGACACCATCGAACTTAGCGTCGGCGTGTAGGCTCAACGCTAATTTTACCGCACCCGCCGTCATGATCTGCATGGCAGTGTTTTCATCACCACTGTCTATCGCAGCTTGGATAGAGCTGTCAGCAGCTTCTGCTACTTGATGCTTTGAAATATCCGTCGGGTTTTCAGGATCACCTAATACACTGACATCCATCGTCAAGGCACCACCACCTTGTGAGGTGATTCGCTCAACCATGTACTCAAGCTCATCGTTCTTAGTATCGTAAGTACCAATAACAAGAATAGTCTTATCAACCATCACTCTCTCCTATCTAAATTCATATTTCACCGTGTACCTAATGAGCGCACCAACGACATCACTACATCCCAACCAGTGTCAGTGGGTCTGGGGTTTGTTTCCAGCGGACTTATTCGCTTGCGAATTCGGAGCATGGAAATAAACCTCAGGCACGCTGTCACGGTCCCGCATCCGGTCTATCTAATCGGAAAAATTCTGTCTCACCGTTAACTTGAGCGAGAATACTTCGTGCGGTTTTATGTCCTGAAAATACTGCCGCTTGAATAATACCCGGCACTAAAGCATCACCCACAAGATGCAGTGATTCAGCAGGCATGCTCTTTTGAAGCTCAAGATACAGCTCATCTTTGGGTAATCGTGCACCGACAAACACTAAGGTATCGCAGTCCAACATCCGATTTTCCCCGGCAGGACGCAGATACTCAAAACGTAGTTGTGTGTCGTTGCCATCTAACAATTGGTAATCGGTGTGTACGGGTATTTCTAGTGTCGCCAAGCGGTTAAGTATTTTGCCAATTTCTAAGGTGTAATCTGTCCAAGCAGCCACTTCACGATGCGGTGTTACCAACGTGACTGAGTGGCCTTGTTTGCGCAATTCCTCAGCCATGACGCTACCGATGTAATTGTGCTCGTCATCGTAAACGACAACTTTTCCAGTCACAGACTTAGACTCTGACATCACATCGTCAGGCGTTATTATATTTACCTCACTTAACCAAGGTAGCGGTGCAAAGTTCATGCTGCCAACACCATCATTTCGCCAGCTTGCGCCCGTTGCGATAATGACCTGATCTGCTTCAAACTCTTTGATATCTTCAGCACTTAGCTTGTTGGCGGGATACAGCGTTACATTATCCCGCTGCTGTAACTGGTAGATCCTATAGTCACGCACTCGTCGCCATGCCGAAAGCCCCACTAGACCTGATTCTTTTAACGCGCGGCCCCCGAATTCATTCTCAGCTTCTGCTAACGTGACTTGATGACCCGCACGTGCCAACGTCCATGCACACTCCAAACCGGCTGGACCACCACCCACAATCAGGATGTTTTGCGCTGACTTTGCTGCGGGAACATTTTCCGGATGCCAACCGCGACGCCATTCTTCTGACATGGTTGGGTTTTGAGTGCAACGCACCTCCACTCCATAAGCGTCACAACTCACACAAACATTGCAGCCAATGCATTCACGAATATCTTCGACCTGCCCAGCTTTGATTTTATTCGGCAAGTAAGGGTCGGCAATTGAAGGTCGTGCAGCGCCAATCAAATCCAGCTTTCCCGACTTGATCAGGCTAACCATTTTATCGGGTGAGGTATAACGTCCAACACCCACTACTGGCTTGTTAGTAACAGACTTCACGAAATCAGTGAATGGCAATTGATGCCCTTCTTCTGAAAAACGTGAGGTATTTGAATCTGACGACCATCCCGAGATATTCACATCCCAAAGATCTGGCAGGTGCCCAAGCATTTCAACTATGTCACGACCTTCTGCATCGTATTTTATTGGAGTGATGGCGTTAGTTTCGTGTACAGAAAATCTCAGAGCTACCGCACATTCACCATTAGCTATTTCCAGCGTGTCTTCCAACACTTCTCTCAATAATCGCGCTCGGTTTTCCAACGAGCCACCGTATTCATCAGTGCGATGATTAGTCCGTAAAGTCAGAAAGTTGGTAAATATAGAAATATCGTGGGCTGCATACACATAGATAATATCGTAGCCAGCCTCTTTAGCCGCTTGTGCTGCGCGGCGGTGATCTTGACGAAACTGCCAGATATCGGCCTTGTCCATCGCTCTTGCTTGCAAGGGCATCTCTGGTCGAATGATGGGTAAATTACTCGGCCCAATTACCGGCACGCCACTAATAAAATTACGTGACCGCATGCCTGCATGGCCTAACTCTATGCCCGCTAATGCGCCATGCTTTTTTATGGCCTCGACCTGCTTAAGATGGGCGCCAAGATAAACATCACCCCAAATGCGTTCAACCTGATGACCTGCAAGATCTGAAGTCTCACTGATTTCGGTAATCGAAGTGCAAACACTACCCCAACCACCAGCGGCTTTCATTTCACGCAAGGCTCTCGAGCCTTGTGGTGCTAAGTGTCCGTGACCTGTTGAATGAGGAACCGCATAAAAACGGTTTGGTGCCGTCACGGGACCAATCTTGACGGGCTCAAACAATAGATCATAACTCATTGGGCTAAGTACCCCTCTGCAAGCTCAGTCGCTGTTGCGATAAAACGATCAGAACGTTGCTGACTGCCATTTTCGCTCATGCGTGACATAATCCAACCGACATAGGTGAAGCTACGCAGCAGAGTAAACAAGCGTAATTCCTGCATATCTAAGGGGCGCAAGCTGTGATAACCGGTGATTAATGCCTGTTCTAAATCTAGATAATCCGGCTCAGACCGGTTTTTAAACAAAGCCGTCGCCACGTCAAACAAACGAAACCCAAAACCACCGTCATCAAAATCAAGAAGCTGAGTGCCCTTGTCAGAAAGGAGAATATTCTCCCGCACCATGTCCGCATGAATGAGGCCATAATCCAGCGTTTTAGCTTTAGCCTTGAGCACTTGCGAAGCTTTGTGACGAGCATCGTTAAGGATATTGCGTTGATGCACTGAAAGTTGCGGGTTTTCCCAGAAACGATCCCACAGGGGCTGCTCGCCTAGCAAGCCATCGTGATTCCAATGTTGACGGGTGAAATTTTCCGGCAGCTCCCAATCGTCAGAGATTTGATGCAAGCGCGCCATCGTTTGGCCAATGTTATAAAAGGTCACGCCCCTGTCTTTTAGCGCTAGCGGCTGATTAGTTTCTCCCAAAGGTGTTCCGTTCAACCAACTTAATCGGTTAACTTGGTGACCATCAATCGTTTCAAATAAAACCTCATTTTCAGATGGGATAGGCAGTGGAACGATTAGACCTTGTTGGGATAAATGAGCCATCCATTGCAACTCTGATCGCACTTCGCTATCTTTTCGGAAATTTCTCCGATGTACGCGCAGTATCGATGGCGAGATCTCATTAAAAGTCTCAATGTTACGACTGGGAGGATCTAATCGATAAACACGATTTTCTCGATCAGCCAGTAAAGTAACCTCAGTATCGGGGTTAAGCCCCCAACGGGATAACGCCTTATCTAGTAGCATGGATCGACAAAACCTCATCTAAAGTTTCAAGTAACAAGTCAGCTTGC
>CALHTA010000078.1 GCA_938038645.1 uncultured Thiotrichaceae bacterium | reverse complement strand
AGCGATTATAAATGATGGTGAAGTGAATGTGCTCGGGCGTTTAGCTGGAAATGACTTTGGAATCATTTTTAAAGAAACAAGCCTAGTTACCGCAGCAAACAAAATGAAGGCAATTCGAAAGGCTGTTGCTGATTTCCAGTTTAATTGGAATACGCGCAGTTTTCCCGTCACATTGAGCGGGGGGTTTGTTGTCCTAAAAAAGGACGCCAATTCTTCGGCCAAGGCGATGACGGAGTCCGATATTGCTTGTAGAGCTGCTCGTAATCACGGTGGAAACCGAATTGTTGCTTATCGTGCTGATAACTTGGAGATGAAGCAAGAACAGAGCAATATGGAAGGTGTTTGGAATCTAAAGAAGGCATTTAAAGAAAACAGCTTCGAATTATTTGCTCAGCCGATTCACCCCTTAGGTAAAGGTAAATTTAACCTGCCGTTTCATCACTATGAGTTGCTTATAAGAATGGTGGGCGACGATGGAAACTTTGTATCCCCTGATGAATTTATTCCAGTGGCAGAATACTTTTCCATGATGCCAGAGTTGGATAGGTGGGTAGTTCACGAAGCATTTACTCATATCGCAAAGGTTGAGTATGCTGATTTGCTGCCAGTGTTTGCTATTAATCTGTCTGGGCAAAGTCTTGATGAGGCTAACTTTTTGGATTTTGTACTAGATGAAATAGAAAAGCTAGATGTAGACCCAAGGATGTTGTGCTTTGAGATTACCGAGGCTGTTGCAGTCAATGACTTGACGCTTGCAACACGCTTTATCAGCACATTAAAGAGTTTAGGCAGTAGCTTCTCGTTGGATGATTTTGGCACGGGGGTTAGTTCTTATGGTTATCTTACGTCGCTTGATGTGGATTATCTGAAAATTGATGGTATTTTCGTTAAAGATCTAATGAGAGATCCTATCGCGAGAAATATTGTTGAGTCAGTCACTCAGGTAGGTAAGTCTATGAATCTTAAGATCATTGCCGAATATGTTGAAGATGAGAAAATAATTGCCCTGTTGACGAAGATGGGTGTCGATTATGGTCAGGGCTATGGCATCTCAAAGCCGCGTCCCATAAAAGAAATGATCAGTGCTCATTTGCCTGCGCCTGCCCCAGAGTCTGCTTCTGAGGTAGCGACAGCTGCTCCAGTGACAAAGAAGGCTCCTGAAAGGATTGCTGAGCCTGTTTAATCGAAACGATTAATTATGCTTTGCTTTGACAGTGGGTTTATACCCAGGCTCTATTCTAAAATGGTATAATCTCTATACTAATTAATCATGGAATAAAATCGCATGAAAATCCATATCTTGGGTATTTGTGGCACGTTTATGGGTGGAGTTGCGAGTTTGGCGCGCGCGAAGTCACATCAAGTCACCGGCTGTGACGAAAACGTCTATCCACCAATGAGCACGCTTCTTGAATCGCAGGATATCTCAATCACTCAAGGCTTTAATCCTGATGATATTCCCACAGATATTGATCAGGTGGTCGTTGGTAATGTCATGAGTCGGGGGAAGCCTATTGTTGAGGCGGTTTTAGATAAAAAATTGTCTTATATCTCGGGCCCTCAGTGGCTTCATGAGAATATTCTAAAAGATTGTTGGGTGTTAGCGGTTGCCGGAACGCATGGTAAGACAACTACCGCGAGTATGCTTGCTTGGATTCTTGAGTATGCAAAGATGTCTCCAGGTTTCTTAATAGGGGGTGTTCCTGAAAACTTCGGTGTATCTGCAAGAATAGGAGGATCAGGATTTTTTGTTGTCGAAGCCGATGAATATGACACCGCATTTTTTGATAAACGATCCAAGTTCGTCCACTACCATCCGCAAACCTTGGTGTTGAATAATCTCGAATATGATCATGCTGATATTTTTCCAAATTTAGATGCGATTAAAACTCAATTCCATCATTTAATCAGGACAGTGCCATCTAATGGCTTGGTATTGAGCAATAAGGAAGAGGCTAACCTGCAGGATGTTCTAGATAAGGGGTGCTGGACTCCAGTTGAGACCTTTGCCTCTTCAGATGATAACGCGACGTGGTCAGTTAAGCTGCACGATAAGGCGGGGCGTCAGTTTGATGTGTTATTTGAAAATGAAGTCGTAGGCACGGTGAGCTGGTCTTTGATGGGGATGCATAATATAAGTAATGCGCTTGCGTCAATTGCAGCGGCTAGACATGTTGGTGTTCCGCCAGAGCATGCAATCAATGCTTTGGCTGAGTTCAAGGGTGTGAAGCGACGTATGCAATTGCGCGGCGAAATAAACCAAATCAGCGTCTATGATGATTTTGCGCACCACCCTACGGCTATCAAAACCACTTTGTCCGGTTTAAGAAATAGTGTGGGAGAGCAAAAAATCATCGCGATTTTGGAGCCGCGGTCTAACACTATGCAGATGGGTGTTCACGAAGGTAGTCTTGCCGCTTCCCTTGCACTTGCTGATGAGATTTTATTGTTCCAGCCTGAAGGTATGGATCCGCATTTCTTAGAAGAGGTGAAGAGAGCTACGGCTAAGGCCGCAATATTTACCGAAGTGGATGAAATTGTTATGCACGTTGCAAAAACGGCGCAGCCAAGTGATCAGGTGTTGGTAATGAGTAACGGTGGTTTTGGCGGAATTCACGACAAGATTCTTAGTCAATTAGAGGCTAGGTCATAATGATAGGCGCACCAAAGGTGATTACTTTGATCATGACAGGTGCCTCAGGCGCCCAGTACGGATTAAGGTTGCTGGAGATGCTGGTCAAAAAAGGCATTATTGTTAATTTATTGATGTCGCGCCCTGGGCAATTAGTCATTAATACGGAAACAGAGTTAAAGGTTCCTTCAAGAGCGAAGGAAGTGCAGGAATATTTTACTGAGCTATATGGTGCAGCTCCAGGC
>CALHTA010000077.1 GCA_938038645.1 uncultured Thiotrichaceae bacterium | reverse complement strand
CGTAAACAAGCTCAACTTGCAGGGGTAAATAGTTACATTGTTAAGCCAGTTGATCGTGATACGCTTCAGAATCAACTCAAAAAGTGGTTAAATTAACCCCATGAGTACTACACAAGATTCTGCACCAGTAAAATTAAAGTTTCTGAGCTTACCTGATTCCGATAAAGCTACCTTCGAACGTGTGCTAAGTTTTTTCAGCGCACGAGGAAATACTTTTGAATTAACAGAAGATGACAGCCCTGACTTTGTGGTTACAACGGATGATTATAGCAATGTCGAAGAGGCACTGAACCTTTATCAAGATAAGCTATTGCTCGTCGTTACAGATGAAAAAAACTGTCCGCATGGCGATTTGCAACTGCAAAGACCATTGCTTGTAACGCGTGTTATGCGGATTATGGAGCAAGCTGCTCAACATCAACGTAATACCGAACAAAAACCTCCAGTTGCTCCAGTTGCTCCAGTTGCTCCAGTTGCTCAGGATTCTAATTCAACTGATGATTCAAGCCAGCATCAGTATTCAGCACTAGTAATTGACGATAATAAGGCAATACGTAAACAGCTAGAAATTGAATTACGCACATCAAACATTCCAAGTCACGCAGCTGAAAGCGGTGAAATGGCCCTAGAAATGATAGAGAAAGAAGATTACGACCTTATTTTCTTAGACATTATGATGCCAGGGATTGATGGTTATGAAACTTGTGGAAGAATACGCAGTAATCCAAAGTTTAAAAAAACCCCCATTATCATGCTCAGTGGTAAAACGGCCCCCCTAGATGAGGTCAAAGGTGTTATTGCAGGCGCCACTACTTACCTCACAAAACCCATTGTTCACAGTGAGTTTCAGCAAGTTTTGGGAAGAATTACACGCTGGTTAAATGAATTCCGCTAGTCTCACAAGTAGTGCCTACAAGTATCATTGACACTTTCAGGCACTATTCCAAGTTTGAATCGCTTTCCTATCTAATACTAAAGTCTAATTCTGCATATTATGACTATCATAATCGCTATCAGCAGAGCCATTTAGTTAAAATCAACCACCTAAGCTGATAACATTAAATCTGAGGATAAGAAACCACTATGGTTTCTCAACGTAGTGATTACCACGGAGAAATGTACTTATGTCTGATAAAACCTTTCCGGTTTCAGCTGAATTTGCTGCCAACGCAAATATAAACAAAGCGCAATATGAAGCAATGTACGCAAAGTCGATTGACGATCCTGAAGGCTTTTGGGCTGAGCAAGCAAACAAATATGTGTCATGGTATCAACCTTGGACGGAAACACTTGATTGGAGTTTCGATCAAGAAGATCTACACATTAATTGGTTTAAAGATGCAAAACTAAATGTATCTTATAATTGTATTGATAGGCATCTCGAAACCCGTGGCGATCAAGTAGCCATTATATGGGAAGGCGACAACCCTGATGAAAGTCGCAGCATTACCTATAAAGAATTACATGTAGAAGTTTCAAAACTAGCCAATGTCTTAAAAGAGCGCGGTGTATCAAAAGGTGATCGTGTTTCTTTGTATATGCCAATGATCCCAGAAGCTGCTTTTGCGATGCTAGCCTGTACTCGAATTGGCGCCATTCATTCGATTGTATTTGGAGGATTTTCTCCAGAAGCGCTATCAAGCCGCATCAAAGATTCTGACTGTCAGGTGGTTATAACAGCTGACCAGTCCATGCGTGGGGGGAAAAAGGTTCCACTTAAAGCCAATGCTGATATCGCAATAGCTTCCTGCCCTAACGTCCATACGTGCCTAGTGGTAAAGCGTGGCGGAGATGCTATCGATTGGGTTGATGGTCGTGATGTTTGGTATGACGAAGCCATTGCTGCTGCCAGTGCTGACTGTGCTCCAGAAGTCATGGATTCTGAAGATCCAATGTTTATTCTCTACACTTCAGGTTCTACAGGTACGCCCAAAGGCGTTCAACACAGCACCGGAGGCTATCTGCTTCAAGCAGCCATGACCCATGAAGCCGTATTCGATTATAAAGACGGTGAAGTTTATTGGTGTACCGCCGATGTCGGTTGGGTGACGGGACACACTTATATCGTCTACGGTCCACTCGCAAACGGCGCAACGACGCTGATGTTCGAAGGTATACCAACCTACCCTGACATTTCTCGTTTTTGGCAAGTGGTTGATAAACATAATGTCAGTATCTTCTATACCGCACCTACCGCTATACGCTCCTTAATGGGCGCGGGTAACGAACCTGTCGAAAAGACTTCTCGTAAAAGTTTACGCATCTTAGGAACAGTTGGTGAGCCAATTAATCCAGAGGCTTGGGAGTGGTATCACAGTGTTGTTGGTAATGGTAACTGCCCAATCGTAGACACTTGGTGGCAGACTGAGACCGGTGCACATATGATGACTCCACTACCGGGTGTTAATGACTTGAAACCAGGCTCAGCCATGCAGCCATTCTTTGGTGTCAGTCCATTATTGCTCGATGATGAAGGAAACGTAGTAGAAGGAAACCCAGCAGTGGGCAACTTAGCCATGGACAAACCTTGGCCTTCTATGCTCCGAACGGTTTACGGTGATCATAAACGCTTCTACGAAACCTATTTCTCTATGTTTAAAGGTTATTACTTCACAGGCGATGGTGCGAGAAGAGATGAAGATGGCCATTACTGGATTACAGGGCGTGTAGATGACGTTTTAAATATCTCTGGTCACCGTTTAGGAACAGCCGAAATTGAAGCGGCACTAGGCCTACACGATAAAATTGCTGAGGCTGCAGTCGTCGGATACCCACATGACATTACGGGCCAAGGAATCTATGCTTATGTCACCATGATGAATGGTGAAACAGGTACGGATGAATTAAAAGTTGAGTTAAACAAGCTGGTTCGCTCAGAAATTGGCCCAATAGCAAAAGTGAACGTTATTCAATGGGCCCCTGGACTTCCAAAAACACGCTCAGGAAAAATCATGCGTCGCATCTTAAGGAAAGTTGCCGTTAATGAGATCGATAGTTTAGGCGATACTTCAACGTTAGCAGACCCGTCTGTGGTCGATGATTTGATTGCAAACCGCATTGAAATTTAATTAATCAAGCAAACGCTTTATTTTAAATAAACGACTAGAAAAGGCCTGGTATAAGCACCAGGCCTTTTTTATTTCTTGAAATTTTTGCTACCATGGAAGTTCTTAATAACCCCCCTCAATTACGAAAATAATGCTTAAACATTTGCTAAACATCACTGTCTGGACCATCGTGCTGCTAATAATTTTATTTATCAGCAAACCCTATATTAAAGGCTGGCTCTTAGAAGAAAACGTTGCATCACGAGCTGTCACCGAACGTGGGGATTTCTTGTCAGACGAACGTAACACCATTGGTATTTTTCAACGAACCAATCCATCGGTGGTGTTTATAAGTACCACTGAAACACGAATCAATCCCTGGAATCGTACAACAAGTGAAATACCCACAGGTACGGGGTCTGGCTTTATTTGGGACAACAAAGGGCATGTAGTCACTAACTTTCACGTCATTAAAAATTCTTCTTTTGCTTCTATACAGTTATCTGACCAGCGAACCTACAATGCAACATTGGTTGGCGCTAGCCCTCGACATGATTTAGCCGTCTTAAAAATTAATGTTCCGATAGACATCCCTGCCCCCGTGCCGATAGGCACCAGTAAAGACTTACTGGTCGGGCAAAAAGTCTATGCGATTGGTAACCCTTTTGGTTTAGATTACACGCTAACAACAGGGATCATTTCTGCATTAGGAAGATCGATTGATAGTGAAGCCGGTGGAAGAATTGAAAGCTTGATTCAAACCGATGCAGCAATCAACCCGGGTAATTCTGGCGGGCCATTATTAGATAGTGCAGGTCGTCTAATTGGCATTAATACGGCGATTTTTAGCCCTTCAGGTTCTTCCTCTGGTATAGGCTTTGCGATCCCAGTGGATAATGTAAACCGCGTTATCCCCCAATTAATCGCGACAGGTCGATACACAAGACCTGTGCTTGGTGTACAGATGGATGAGCGTTATAACACTGCTATTAAACGTCGCTATGATATCGATGGGGTCGTTGTTTTAGCCGTGACTCCGAACAGTGGCGCAGACCGAGCAGGTTTGATCAGCTTAAAGGAGCAAAATGGCAGTGGCGCGCTTGGAGATGTTATTCAACAAATCAATGGTCGAATTGTGA
>CALHTA010000076.1 GCA_938038645.1 uncultured Thiotrichaceae bacterium | reverse complement strand
GGGAAAAAGCGAGCTTCATCTGGCAATTCAATACGTAACATCTGTGACTCTTTACTGCTATTGAGCGTAGACTGATAAAAACCATCTCTAGCGACTTGATTGATTCCATTGCCGCTTTGTCTAACTAATTCAAGAACAATGCTGATGGCATTATAGGCAATCAGAAACGGTTCAACCCAGCCCTCTAACTCCGCGACTCTATCTTCTTGAGGTCTTGAAAGCCAAAAGTTAAACACTGGCACATCGAAGCTATTGATCCCACCAGCGATAATCGAGCGCTGCTTGAGCATATTTAAAAAACTATGCGCTTTTAAATGTTGGCCTAACTGGCCTCTAAATTCATGTAATTCTTTAGCTCTGTCATCAAGCTTGGCCAATATGTTTTCAAGCTTGGTACGGTCTACATCTTCAAGCTCAGTCATTCTATTTAGGGCTTGTGTTTGCCAATCCAAAACATTCAATGTCGCGCTTTTAACATCCAAACGCGATGATAAATTGTTTAATTCCAGCAGGATCATCAACGCAGAATGACAGTTTTCTGGTCCAGGCGATTCCATATAGAAATTAAAGCGTTGAATCAAAAACTCTAGACGTGAAAACAGTCTAATTTTTTCATTGAGTGGATGTTCGTAAACAGCCATATGGTTAACCGAGTCCTTGTAGATTAAGCGGAGGATTGTACCAGAGAAAGCAGTGTTTCATGCAGTTTCTCTATTTGAGTATTTAATGAGCTCAAGTCACCTGTATTATCAATAACATCAGTTGCCGCTGCAAGACGATTTTCCCGTGTGGCTTGGCTTTTCATTATGCTTTTGATCTGTGCTTCTGGAAGTTCATCCCTAGCTTTTACTCTAGCAATTTGTTGTGCTTCTGTGCAGTCAACCACCACCACTCGATCAAAATAGTCAGGGTAATTATTTTCAACCAGTAGGGGAATATCGGCAACGACATAGGGTGTGTCAATGGCTTCATCCACCCGCTGTAAAATTCTTTGTCGAATGCTCGGGTGTAATATGTCTTCGAGGCGCTTTTTTGCCGTTGGATCGGAAAAGATTTTTGCTTTGAGTTCACTGCGATTTAAGGAGCCATCAGGAAGAAGAATCTCTTTGCCAAAATATTCAGTAATTTTGAGCAAAGCAGATTCGCCGGGAGCAACCACTTCTCTAGCAATTTTATCCGCATCAATGATTTGAATGCCTTTAGCTTTTAAGGTTTTAGCGACGGTGCTTTTACCGCTACCAATTCCTCCAGTGAGTCCTACTTTTAACATCTGTGCCTATCTATCAATTGCTTAAGTCAGCCTTGACTATAAATGATCACACAGACAGAGTGAATTGAACAAATGTGTCAAATTGAAGAAAGTTTAAAACAGGTTTTGCTTGCCGTATTTTTTTACTAGAAGGTAGTAAAAAGTAACCCTAAGTTTAAATTGGGATTTAGCCATGGTTCTGCAAACTTGCTGTATTGCATCAGTCAGTTCGCCGTTGGTGCCTTCAATTCCTAACTGCTTCCTTAAAAAGCCTTCACGCACCATCTCTAACTCATAGGCATCTGAACAGGCAACATAGCGTGTGTCACGATTATAAACTACGGGGCCTAAGCTTCGAAAGATACTAGTCACAAGCTGTTCGTCGACATTGCTATCGTATTGCTTTACATCTTCAATAGCCTGAATAACATCAGCCATTAGCAATCTCCATGGTTTCGCAGTATCAAGATAAATAGATTCGACAGTTTGGAAGATTTTTAAATTGATTGCTTTGTAGACAAAGATGAACGGCGCAATAGGATTTACTAATGGTATTGATGGCGAGGCAATATAAAGAATGTATGCGCAATAAATATTGTCATGGAATAGGTCATGCGCAAATGCATTACAAAAAGGGTCAAATCAATTTCAATCGTAATAATTGCTTCTTTTATCAGACCTTGAGCTCTTATTTCAGACCAATAAGATAAACTGTTTCTAGAATTGTGTCATGGGTTTGGTTATAGGTTTTTAAATCATGTCGGGAAAAGCGTTCATCTTAACGTCTACTCATTACTGCAGGGCTTGTAGTAGCTTTGATATGAGCAGAGATCAACCCGATTGGTTTAATCGTCATGTTTTGAGAATAAAGCCAATCTTTGTCTGTCACGCCTGCGCAAGCACCTATTCAGAGAAAGCAATTGAGAATAATGCACCTCGAAATATGCCTCGAACAGTTAATGCTTTCTTCCTGCAAACCAATCTTAGCAACCAAAAATTAATCAATAAACAACTGAAACCGCTCACGGGAATATTCGGTTTGGTTCTTATTCTTAGCACTATCATTGGACTATTCCAGCTACCTGATCAGAAGAAAACATTAAATAAACCAGAAATATCTTGGGTAGCAACCACTGAAAATTTGTCAGATTCTGGTTTTATTAAAAATGCAGATTTAGAAAAATTACAGCAGGAATTTGGGGAAATTTTTATGGAAGCTAAAAAAATCCCCGCTTCATTTAAAACGGGGCAGTAGGGTTCCAACTTTTATAGGAGGGGATTTACAGTATCAATATAACGTAATTTAGTATCGATTAATATATTGAATCAAAAAAAACCTCTTAGTCCAAAATTAAATTTTCTATGACTAAAATGATTTTTTTCAATTAATGTAGTGAGTATTGTCTCTTATTTCACTATGTATTATTTCTGATCGCTTGTGGCAGTTATTAAAGGTCATGAAGCTTGAAAGCTCAGTTTCAAGTGCGGAAGTGAAAGTTTCCTTGTCTTTAACCCAAGGTTCAACAAATACATTGTGAACGTTTAAAACTCCCGTTTTTCTGTCTGCCTTGCAATCTAACCTTCCTGCAAAACGCCCACTCCATAACAACGGCAGAACAAAATATCCGTATTGGCGTTTTTGTTGAGGCACGTAGCACTCGATTTGGTAGTTAAAGTTAAACAAATCGGTCATTCTTTTTCTTTGTATAAGCAGATTGTCGAAAGGAGATAGGATTTTTAACGTGCGTTTTGAGAGTGGTTTTTTAAGCAATGAGTACGACTCTGGAAGCATTAAGTACTCGGTGTTATTACCAGCCACTTTGACGATGACTCGTTTCAAGTCCTTATTTTCCAGCAGGCAATCAACACGGCTTTGAATGAGGGGTTTGTTTTGCTTGATTAAATGAAAACACTCATTAATTTTGGCAATTCCGTTGGCGTTTAAATAGCGTTTAATTAAAAAATCGATGTGCTCTTCAGGGGTGGGTGCTTGCACGTTAATATCTGCCGTTAGCACTCGTTCCGTTAAATCATAAACTTTATGGAAGTTGTTTCGTTTAGGTATCATCAGGTCACCCTGCATAAACAAATACTCCAGCGCTTGCTTTGCGGGCTTACTTCCCCAGTCGGCAATTTTTTTACCACTATACTCAAAGTCTTTAGCCATCAAAGGACCTTCAGCAGTAATGCGGTCAATGACATAGCGCATCATTTTTTCGTCACGTTTGTACCAGTGATTTTGCTCTCCAGCAGCAATCGCATTTTTCCGAATCAATGAGTGTCGGTAGTCCTGCATGGGCAGGTAGGCGGCTGCGTGCGACCAATATTCAAAGACTTCTTTTTGTTCGAGTAGCTGATCAAGGTGTTCTAATTTATAGCGCGGATTACGGTTCCAAAGGGTATGGTGATGAGCCCGCTGCACCACTGAGATGGTATCAATTTGAATATAAGAGAGGTGCTGTATCGCCGCCAAAGTTGCTGATAGTGCACTTCCTTTGGCAGAAGCGGGCGGAAGTTGCTGACTATGGAGAACCAGTTTTCTGGCTTGCTCTATCGATAGAGACTCCTGCATAGTTTTATTCCTCTTAAATTGTCGAGTTTGCTATCCAAATCAAGATGAGCGATAGCGTCGCAGCTGAAACAAGGGTTTGGATGGTAATGATTTTAGCCATAGTGGCTTGGTCACCCCCTAGTTGTCCAGCCAAAATATAAGCACTAATGGCTGTCGGCATCGCAAATAAAAGCACAAGGACTTGGAGGCTAATGACATCCAAGCCAAACAAATGGCCTAAGGAAAAAGCCAGAAGTGGAGCGATTAAAAGCTTGAAAACGGTTGAGAGTAAAATTGGATAGGAAAGCCAATCGCTGTAGCGCAATACTAACCCAGCGCCAACAGACAGCAGGCCTAAAGGCAGCGCCACCTTACCCATTAAATCCATTGATGCAAACAGCCATGCGGGCAGTGTAATACCTAACCAGTTAAGGAGCAGTCCCGTGCTGCAGGAAATGATGAGCGGGTTTTTAAGCGTTAGGCTAATTTTTTCTAAGGTTGAGCTCGTACTCTTAATGTAAATCGTAAATATACCGACACACAAAATATTCAGTAGCAGTACTTTGATCCCAACAATCAACGCAGCAACCTCAAGGGCGATTGGCGTGTCCCAAACTGAGGCAATGACGGATAAGGTAACGAAGGTATTAAAGCGAAGGGCGCCTTGGTAAATTGAGGTAAAGGTGGTGGCTTCAATCGGTTTCAAATATTGCATAAGCATCAGCAGAATGCTGAGCGATATAAGCACGATGACAATAATGCTGCTAATTTTGAAGAATTCGACTTCTGCCAAATTCATCGATGCGATTTTAGATATGAGTAAGCAAGGAAAGAAGACGTAGTAAACCATCCGATCCGCTTCTTTCCAAAATTGATCGCTGACGAATTGCTTACGTTTTAACGCTAGCCCTAGCAGAATCACTAGGGCTATCGGTAGCAGCGTGGTGCTAAGCATTA
>CALHTA010000075.1 GCA_938038645.1 uncultured Thiotrichaceae bacterium | reverse complement strand
CCAAAAGAGCTGGATATTTCTGGACGGGCGAGCGGCCGCTACCGAGTTGAGCAAAATGGGAACCTACAAGGTAGGGTTGAGTTAAGTGTACCCAACAGTGCTGTTAATTATGATGATGGTAAGTCACCCGCCCAACAGCATCGCTTTAGCCAGGCTGAGATTATCGCCGACATACAAGGCGATAACGTTGATACTGAGCTTAACTTAGTATTGAGCGATGGCGGTGCTTTTACAACTAAAGGAAAACTAGACCTTACCCAAGGGAATAATTTATTCGGGTTTGAAGGGGAGGGTTCTTTAAAGTCATTTCCTCTCGCATTGGTTCAGCCTTATCTGCCAACAAAAATGGTGCTTAAAGGGGTTGTCGATGGTCGATACCAGTTAACACAGCGTGGAGGTCAGCAAGGCAGTGTGCAGCTTCAGTTTCCGCCTAGTAGCGTTACGATTATTGATGACAAAGGTGAATCACAGACCTTCAGTTACAATGCGAGTGAGGTGAATGCAACCGTTAAGGGCAAGAAAATAGAGGGTGATGCTTTAGTTGAGCTTCGAGAAGGCGGCGCAATTAGCGCAAAAGGAGCAATTACTCTGGGTAAGTCGGCCAAGGCGCACGTTATTGATGTGAGTGGTCAGTTGCAGGAAGTACCGCTTTCATTGTTAAAGCCTTACCTACCCGAAGACTTTGATTTTCCAGGAAAGGTAACTGGAAATTATGCCTTAAGTCAGCGAGGTGGAAAACTTGCTGGAAATGTAGGGCTTTCATTGCCAAAGAGCTTTTTCATTATTCAAACCGCTTCAGGAGATAAGCAATCCTTCCCATATCAAAATGGTATTGTAAATGCCAGAGTGGATGGCAATCGGATTAATGTCGATACTTCATTAGAGTTTCAGGGTCGGGGAGACTTCACAAGTCGCGCTCAAATCCTGCTACGAGATAAAGGTTCTCCAAGTATCAATGGAACTGCAGAGGTTAATATTCCCAATATTTATTGGGCACAAAACTATGTTCCATACAGTCGAGGCCTAAGAGGCGCTGTTGTCGGCACAGTAAAATTTAGTGGCTTGGTGTCCAAGCCCAGCGTGACGGGGCAAGTAACAATGAGTAATGGTTACCTCACTTTGCCGCAAGTGGGGACCGAGCTTAGCAATATTTCTTTACAGATAAGCGCTAATAAAGCAAATCAAGCAACCATTACTGGCACGATGAGCTCTGGTGGAGGAATCATCAGAGCGAATGGCAGTCTTTCGATAAACGATATTAAAAACTGGTCTGCTAGGATGAGTTTGAAGGGCGATAACATTAAGTTTGTCGATACCCATGAGGCGGTGGCTTTTATGACGCCAAATTTACAAATTAATGCTAACCCTAAGGCTGTGGTGATTACCGGAACGGTCGATATTCCAAAGGCGGATATTAATTTAAAAGACTTACCCGAGTTTAGTATCGATGAGTCGGAAGACGTTATTGTTATTGGAGAAAAGAAACCGGGGGAAGCAATCACTGCTGTTCGCATGCAGCCTAATGTTTTGGTGCGATTAGGTAATGACGTTAACTTTAACGGTTTTGGTTTTAGCACGCGTTTAGTGGGTGGAATCCGAGTGACCAATAGCCGTAATACGATCGTTACTAATGGATCTTTGAACATCGTCAATGGTCGATACCAAGCTTATGGGCAGGATTTAAGAATTGCCAATGGTCGATTAGTATTTAATGGTATACCCAAAAATGTGGGTGTTGATGTAAGAGCGGTTAGGCCGGTAGAAGATATTGGAACCGTCGGGATTCATTTGACTGGGACGATTCAGAAATTGAAATCGACTATATTCTCTGACCCTGTCATGCAAGAAACGGATGCGTTAAGTTATCTACTAACAGGTCAAAGTTTAACGTCGGCTACTGGTAGAGAGACTGCACTATTGATGCAAGCAGTTCGTGGTTTAGGCATTGATGGTAGCGAAGGGCTGATTCAGAGGATTGGTAAATCTTTGGGTTTAGACGACCTGAGTATCGTTACTAGAGAAGACTTTAAAGATAGTGAGCTACAGTTAGGTAAACGTTTAGGCTCTAAAGTTTATGTACGTTATTTAGTGGGTTTGTTCGATTCTGCTCATCGTTTAGCTGTCGAGTATCGGGTCAACAAATACCTGAATTTTGAAGTGCAGGCCGGTGTTGATGAGCAGAGTATTGATTTAATCTATGAATATGAGCGCGACTAAACTAGTAGTGTGGCATCTTTAAGGCTTTAAGATGTCACCGCCAGATTGCCCCCAAGCTATGATACCGCCTCGCAGGTTAATTGCTTTGACTTGTGCTTGTTCTGCTAAAAACATACAAACCTGTGCCGATCGAACTCCGCTCCTGCAATAAATAATATTGGTGACTTCATTATCAAACTCATTGAGTCGAGCCGGAACCGTTTCCATAGGCATGAATTCGCCGTCTTTAATCATGCCTTGATCCCATTCCTGTTGAGATCTCACGTCAATTAATCGAATCTTTTCATCGCTGGCAAGTCTTGTTTTTAGCTCGGCGACATCGATTTCTTCGATAGCTGACATAGTGTTATGATCCTTAAAAATGAGGCTGAATGGTAGCCTTGAGCTAGATATGAGTCAAGTCAGGTACCTATAGGGATATTTACCAAAGATTAATACCGTTGCCATGTGTTTTGGTATTAACTTAAGAGGTTATGCAATGAAGGGAGTCGGCTGTGTGAATATTAAAATGCTCGTAGGTGTTTGCTTGCTTTTAGTGATGGGGCGCGCAGCCTATGCAGAGCTAAAACTTGATTTGCCTGACACCGTTTTATCAACCGAGATTCAAGGAACTTTTAGCGGTCCTCCAGTCAACTTCAGCAGTATTGGTGTCAGGCGATTGCGTGCTGTGCGCAAGGCTGCCGCCGTAATAGAAGACCCTGAGTTGAATGACTGGATTAGAGGTATTGGTCGTCGCTTAGTAGCACAAACCAGCTACAACGGTCGCCCCTTCTATTTCGTTATCGTAAGAAATAATGCAGTCAATGCTTTTGCAACTCAAGGCGGTTTGATTGTTATTAATTCTGGTTTGATCTTGCGGTCAGAAACGGAAAGTGAGCTCGCCGCTGTAATGGCTCATGAAGTAGCCCATATCACTCAGCAGCATATTGACAGGATGATTGCGGAAGCACGCCAGAATAAGTTAGGAAATGCAGCAGCCATTGTGGCAGGTATTTTAGTCGGCTCGAAAGATGCGACCGCAGGTCAAGCGATTGTTGCTTCAGCCATGGCGGTTGATGCGCACAGAAGTTTACGCTTTGGGCGTGCCGCCGAAACTGAAGCCGATCGAGAAGGTTTAAGAATATTGGCTAGTTCGCGTTTTGATCCTCACGGTATGACACGATTTCTTCGTAAGTTAGGTGGGAATACTGACGCTCGTTACAGTGGCATTACAGAGTACCTGACTAGCCATCCTTTGACTGCAAATAGAATTAGTGATGTAGGGCGACGCGCAGCGTTATATGGCCCCTATAAGGGTAAGCAAAATGCAGGTTTCTATTACATGCAGGAAAAGCTTCGGGTATTGACTAGGCATCCCGGTGCTGGCCATAAAATCCCTGTTTCTGTAGAGAATTACGGCAATGCGCTAAGGGCTTATCAACAAGGTAAGTCAGCAGTTGCGATACAAAACTTACTGCGAACGGGTAAAAATCAATACGAATTACGGTTGCTTGCCAAAAGTTACAATGAGCAAAAACAATTTCAGAAAGCACTCCAGCTTGTGCAGCCATCATTAGCAAAGCGTCCTAATAATGAGAGTCTCCTTATGCTGATGGCAGATGCGCTAGTAGGGTTGAAGCGTTATCAAGAAGCGTGGCAATTATTAGAAAAGATTCGACTAAATGAACAGACCAGTTTGGATTTTCTAGGAACAAGACAGGAGGTGGCTCGATTAGCGGGCCGCACTGGGCAAGCTTACCTGTCAATTGCTGAAAGGAATATTAGAATTGGTCTTTATAGTCACGCGTTAATTCAACTCAAGCAAGCTCAGAAAGCACCTAATCTGACCCTTCAAGAGAGGCAG
>CALHTA010000074.1 GCA_938038645.1 uncultured Thiotrichaceae bacterium | reverse complement strand
ACTGACTCAGGTCAGATGTTTAATGCGATGAGTATGTATGCCGGTTTTGATGAAATGGAAGTAGGACATGGCGTTCCAAAATTTGATGCGGTCGTTCACTTTGCGGCGGTTCCTCGTATATTAATTAACCCAGATAACGAGACGTTTAGAGTGAACACGATGGGGACTTATAATGTGATCGAAGCTGCCGTTAAACTTGGGATCGAGAAAATTGTTATCGCTTCTTCAGAGACTACTTATGGTATCTGTTTCTCAGACGGTGAAACCAACCCTCATTCATTACCGCTTGAAGAAGATTATGACATCGACCCGATGGACAGTTACGGTTTGTCAAAGGTCGTCAACGAGAAAACAGCGCGTGCTTTCCAGCGACGCTCTGGCTTTGATATTTATGCACTACGTATCGGAAATGTAGTTGAACCGCATGAATATGCCGAGCTATTTCCTGAGTACTTTGAAAAGCCTGAGATGCGCCGCCGCAATGCGTTTTGTTATATCGATGCGCGTGACTTAGGTCAGATTGTTGATCTTTGTTTAGAAAAAGATGGCTTAGGCTTTGAGGTGTTCAATGCTGGTAACGACAGCAATGGTGCAATTCTTAATAATAAAGCATTATGCGAACGGTTCTTTCCAGGTGTACCGTTAACTCGCGAGTTGACTGAGCATGAAGCGTTGTTTTCAAACCGTAAAATCCGAGAAATGTTGGGCTTTAAAGAGCAGCACGATTGGCGTCAATATGTAAACGAGCCTGATAATAATGCGTAAAACCGATAAGAAAATCGATAACCAGATTTGCAAAGCACTCACGGATGTTTGCGAGAATGCTTTGGAGCAGTTTACGGGGTTTGAATGGTTGACTCATTTAGTCAACTATTCCAACTTTCCGAAAAGCCTGAAGGTTGTTTGTGTATTTGATACTAATGAAAATTTAGCCCGCTTTTTGGCTAGTAACGATAGCCAAAATATAAATATTGTAATCCAGAAGAAATTACTGGGTATTAATGTGCATATTAGTGATATGGCAAAACATATCGCTTTTGATACTGAAGAGAATTGTGACCTTAAGGATAATAGTGACTGGGGGGTAAGATTAAATAGGTTGTGACTTATTGTTAATAATAATGTGGAATTTATTGTTATTTAAGACTATTGTTAGGTGTGATCGGGCAAGTCGATTTCGCAACTTTTACCTTTAAAACTTTCTTAAGAGTTCAATAAAACTATGAATTATAATATGTCTAGTTCGTCTCATGAAATCGAATTGAATATTGATGAGGGCAACCTCAACGACATTTCCCCAATGAAAATCAGTGTTAATGTAAGTGCTGCTCAAACCCCTAAATCTGAAATCGATGAACTGCTTGCGTCTTACAAAGCGATTGATTACGAGAAACATTATGATTACGAAGAAATAAATCGAATAGTTGATGGGATTGTAAAGTATGAAACTGAGCACACGAATGATCTAAAGAATATCGCTCTCATTTGGGATCACGATTTTCCAATAATGGTACAAGGGGACTTAACTGGAATGCTACGTCACACGCTGTTTATGAGTCTCGTTAATTCCATGATCCATGCTTATTTAACCAATCCTAACTTATCATCTCAAAAGATGATGTCTAATCTTGAGAGCAAGGCAACATTATTGCTGCGGCTTTCTGAAACACATAATTTTGGTGAAATGGGTAATTATCCGGCAACTTACCAAGAAGTGACTGAAGAGAAAGCTAGAATTATGAGTAAATGGGACGAGGGGGCTTGTTAAGAAAGGCCACCGAAAACTTCGGTAGCCATTTGCTAATTACTTCTTAGCGTTTTTCTTAGCCGCTTTTGCAGCCTTCTTTTCTTTAGGAGTTAAAAGCGGTTCTTTCTTTACTGCTTTCTTACTGTCTTGACCTTTACTCATGAGATTTTACACCTATTGTGAAGTCATAAACCTCAAGCGATTTAAGTCAACTTAAGGGCTGTTGTTAGCTCTAGCTTTTGTAAAGCCAAGTAACACGAAAGTCATTCAGTATGACCGTTTAGCCCGTGAATTGATAGCAATTGGCTTTTTGAACGAATTCACTGTTCACTTTTTTTAGCCAGCGACTAAGTGCCACAGCGTGTTAAAATCAATGCTCCTAATCAATTGGCTTTAGATGATTTTATGACTAAAGATATCGACCCAATTAAGTATTTCGAAGACTTCGAAGAAGGCTCTACCCTTGAGTACCAAGTTCCAGGAGTTACACCTGAAGAGATCAAAGCATTTGCCGCAGAGCACGATCCTCAACTGTTTCACTTAGATGAAGCGGTAGCGGAAAAGACACACTTTGGTCAATTGGCCGCTTCTGGTTTTCAAACACAATTAAAGTGCTATCGACCTTTTTGTGACCAAGTTTTGCTTGGAAGTAGCTCGGTTGGCGCTCCTGGTATTGAGATTAAATGGATGCGACCTTGGTATCCTAACCAGCCGCTTGAGGTTACTTCTGTTATTACTCGCAAAAGCATTTCTTCAAAATCAAATCAGCGTGGTTATGTAACTTTTGAAGTGGTTGCAAAGGCTGACGGTGTTCCAATACTCACCATGGAATGGGCCGTTATCATGTTAACTCGAGAAGGTTTAACCAACTCTCAATCATCTTAATGGAAGCTTATTTCTCAAACAGCTACGAAGAAGCGCGCAGCCGTTTCCTCGAGGCTGCTAGATCAGCTAAAGCTGAGTTGTTCGCTTACGCTATAGATCATGATTCTATCTCTGACCTTACAATCGACGTCGCTATCGTTGGCAAAGAATATAGCCATACCATCGTAATCTCTTCAGCTGTTCACGGCGTAGAAGGTTTTTTTGGTTCAGCTGTACAACTTGCCTTACTTGAACAATTAAACCAATCAGCTCAAAAGCCAGCTATTCGTTATGTCTTTATTCACGCTGTGAACCCTTATGGCTTTTCACAAGTACGGCGAGTGAATGAAGACAATATTGATCTTAATCGTAATTTCCTGATTGGAGCCGATGAATATAAAGGGGCGCCAGAGGGTTACGCTGAGTTAGATGCTTTTCTAAATCCTAAGTCACCACCTTCTAGATTTGAGCCTTTTAAACTCAGAGCGCTATGGATAATCTTTCGAAAAGGATTACAGACTTTGATGCAAGCGGTTGCTGCTGGCCAATTTGAATATCCTAAAGG
>CALHTA010000073.1 GCA_938038645.1 uncultured Thiotrichaceae bacterium | reverse complement strand
TTGGCGCGTTTGCCTCTCAATACTTCTCGAGCGAGTGCTTACTCCAAGCCCGTTGAGAAGGTCTTTAAACCATACTCATAGCGTACTAGCACTCAAAACTTTAAGAGGAGTTTGCAGCTGGAATTAAAAAAGTGCGGATTTTTCTCAAATAAAAATAAGTAATTGCTGAGCTTATGATAACCGTGTGTAAGATTATCCTGATACTCTAAGGTAGTTTGATTATACTTATCATCAAGTTGGCTCTAAAATGAGCCATGTTAATGAGTGAAAAACAAACAGAAAGTATAATTAACAGGGGTTAGTGTCGGAACCATTTTAGCCAATGCCGCGCTAACTGTATTTCTAAGCACCATAGTATTTGTAGGACCTTAATAATATGAGTAAATTTCGTTCCGGCGTTTTATACGGCCAGGAGTTAATGGATTTATACGCGGACGCCAAGCAAAATGGATACGCTCTGCCAGGTGTTAATGCCGTTGGTACCAGCACTGTCAACGCAATCTTAGAAGCTGCTGCAAAAGTAGAATCTCCCGTTATCGTACAGTTATCATTCGGTGGTGGGCATTTTTACGCAGGCAAAAGCTTGAAAAATGACACATTACAAGCCTCTGCAGCAGGCTGTATTTCAGCAGCGATGCACGTTCACGCGGTTGCTGAAATGTACGGTGTCCCCGTTGTGCTGCATACCGATCATTGTTCTCTAGAAAATATCCATTGGATTGACCACCTCCTAGATTACCAAGAAGGCTATTACGCCAAGCATGGCAAGCCGCTGTTTAGCTCTCACATGCTCGACCTTTCAGAAGAAACGATCGAAGAAAACATCGAGATCTGTGAAAAGTATCTAGCTCGTATGAACAAAATCGAGATTGGTTTAGAGATAGAGTTAGGTATAACCGGTGGTGAAGAGGACGGTGTCGATAACTCTGATGTTGATGTTAGTAAGCTCTATACTCATCCTTCTGAAGTTTATTATGCTTATGAAAAGCTAAGTAAAATCAGCCCGAACTTCTCGATTGCTGCAGCATTTGGCAACGTTCATGGTGTATATAAGCCGGGTAACGTGAAACTGTCCGTTGAGATTCTGGAGAATTCACAAAGGCATGTCGAAGAACAGTTAGGTGCCCAAGGGACTAAGCCAGTGAGCTTCGTATTCCATGGTGGTTCAGGTTCTTCACCAGAAGATATTGCAAGATCCATTGAGTATGGTGTTATCAAGATGAATCTTGATACCGATATGCAATGGGCATTTAACTGCGGTGTGCGCGATTATTACGCTGAGTATGCTGATTATGTTGCTGAGCAGATTGGTAACCCAGACGGTGACGATGTACCGAATAAAAAGTACTACGACCCACGTAAAGTATTGCGAGCGGGTGAAGAGCGTTTTGTTGAGCGCCTTGAGGTTTCATTCGCAGATTTGAATTGCATCGGTCGAAATAAGTAAGATTTCTCTGATTCCCTACCTGTAAAAATCGATTTACAGGTAGGTTTTAGGTAAACCCGACTATCTGACAAGGCTTTCAGCTTTGCACTGTTTCTATTAATATTTATCTCAGAATAATTTATCTGCCAATAAATCCCAAAAATAATTCGGTAGTTGGAGAGATTGCATGAAAAAAGCAGCCATAATCATTGCTGATATACAGCTTGGTGGCGGCCAACGTTCCGCGCTTAACCTTGCTAATGCGCTGTCAAAAGATCACGAAGTTACTTTGATTGTATTTCATACTGCCGATCAGCAGTACGAGGTGCCTTACCGCTTGGTCAATATAGAGTGCCCGGATAAGTTTAATGTTGTAGGTAAGGCTTACAACGTTTTGAAGCGGGCGTATAAATTGCGACGCCATTTTCAAGCTGAGCAATACGATTACATTTTTGGCTTTATGGAAACGGCAAATTTTCCAACAGCGATTGCTTCTTCAAAATCGATTTTGTCGGTGCACTGCAACCCTCATGAACTCTCGAGCTATGAGTCAATTTTAGCGCGAGCTTTATACCCACGCGCTCAGCATATTGTTGCTGTCTCAGAGGATGTCGCCACCATTTTGCGCGAAGATTACAAACTCAAAAAAGTGTCTAGAATTTATAATTTGGTGTCTTTTGAAGAAGTGCAAGAGGCAGGCGCATCAGCTCATCAACATAATAAACCTTACCTTGTTGCACTGGGTCGTTTGTCCGAGGTGAAGCGACTAGATATTTTAATTGAAGCCTATTCAAAGTCCTCCCTGCAAAGCGAATGCGACTTGTTAATTGTGGGCGAGGGTGAGGAACGAGCTTCTTTAGAAGCGCAAATTAAAACGCTGGGACTAGAAAAGAAAGTGACCTTAACAGGGTCGCAAGCGAACCCTTTTACCTATTTGAAAGGTGCGGAGTTTTTGGTGCTGTCTAGCCGTACAGAAGCATTCCCGATGGTGCTGATAGAATCGCTGGTGCTGTCATGTCCTGTGGTTGCGACGGATTGCCCAACAGGTCCTCGCGAGATTGTTATCGACAATGAAAACGGTCTGCTGGTCGAAAATCAAAATGCTGATGCTTTATCTGCCGCTATGGATAGGCTGTACAGTGATAAACAACTATTGGCCCATTGTCGGGATAATGC
>CALHTA010000072.1 GCA_938038645.1 uncultured Thiotrichaceae bacterium | reverse complement strand
GAAAACGCTGATGGGAGCTGGTTGTTTGCGCACTTGTGTAGAAGACAATTTGATAATGGCCGCTCTATATTAGGGCGTGAAACAGCGCTGCAAAATATCGAGTGGGTAGATGATTGGCCAAGGCTTACAAGTGGTGAGTCTGTACCTGCTGATGAGTTTACTTCACCCCTCGTACATTCTGAAAGAGTAAAAAAATCAGTTGTTTTAGATGACTTTGATAGTGAAGTCTTAGGGATTGAATGGCAGTCCCCCAGAGTTGCACCGCAGCAAATTTCTAGCTTAACTGAGCGCCCAGGTTTTCTGCGCCTCTATGGTAAAGAAAGCATTGCCTCCCAATTTGAGCAAAGCTTAATAGCGCGTCGGCAAGAGTCGTTTCATATTTCAGCCTCAACCCGCTTACAGTACTCACCACAAAATATTCAGCAACTAGCTGGTTTAGTGGCGTTCTACAACACAGATGCTTTTTATTACCTCTACGTTACCCGCGCTGAGCATGCTGAAAAGTGCCTCGGCATTATGCGGTGTGAGAAGGGCAATATCAGCTACATCATTGAGAAGGATTATATTCTTGATGGTTGGGACGATATCTACTTAAAGCTGGAAATTGAAAATGAGCGCATCCGCTTCTTCTACTCTAAAGACGGTGAGCAATGGCATGTTGCCGGCTGGGAAGATGATGCTTCGATACTGTCAGATGAGCACGCGATGCCGGTTGGCTTTACTGGAAATTTTGTTGGAATGGCGTGTCAGGATATGTCGGGAACAGGTTTGCATGCTGATTTCGACTGGTTTGAGTATCGAACTTTTGATGCTGAATAACGATGTTTTACTGATTAATACAACACCAAATCAAGTGGTGTCATGTTGTCACAAAAAATGAAAAAATTGTAATATTTCTGCTTTTTCAGAATCTTGAAAATCTAAAAATAATTCATAAAATACTCCTCGTTCTTCATCCAAAAACAACGAATAGAGAAGAAACAACCTTAATAAAAATACAAACGTTGAGAAATAATCATGATTCACGTCAATAATCTGAGTCGTCACTATGGCGACTTTAAAGCCGTTGATACTGTCTCATTTGAGATTCAACCTGGCGAGGTGGTTGGGTTGCTGGGCCATAACGGTGCTGGTAAAACAACCATTATGAAAATGATCACAGGATATCTTGAGCCCACCTCTGGCGATATTCGAGTTGATAATCTTGAGGTGGGTAAAAACACTCAAGCCATCCAAAAGCGAATTGGTTACCTCCCAGAAAATTGCCCAGTCTGGCCAGAAATGACGGTCATAGATTATCTGGAATATCAAGCCAGCCTCCATGGCGTTCCAAAAAGTAAGCAAAGCAAAGCAGTGGCTCGAGCTATTCAACGTACCTCATTAATCGATAAGGCAACCGCTTCAATCCAAACTCTTTCGCGTGGTTTACGTCAGCGTGTCGGCGTTGCTCAGGCCATATTGCACGAGCCGGATATCATTATCTTAGATGAGCCAACTAATGGCCTCGATCCTACCCAAATTCGGCAAATGCGAGAGTTGATTCGAGAGCTTGCACAAACAGCAACCGTCATTATCTCAACCCACATTCTTCAGGAAGTTCAGGCGGTTTGTGAGCGCGTGTTGATTATGCGAGGGGGTGAGCTTGCGGTTGATGCGAAGCTTGACGAATTGCAGTCCGGTCAGCACTTATTACTGACGCTAGATAACCCCAAAGCCTCAGATTACCTACTCGAACTGAACGGTGTTAAAGCGGTTAAATCAATAGAGTCGGTAAACGATCAGGTGAAATATGTTCTGGAAGCTGACGCAGATTTAGCTTCAGGTGTTGCTTCTGCTGTGCTGGAAAAGGGCGATAAGTTATTCAGCATTCAACCTGAAAAACGCAACCTAGAAACCGTTTTTGCTGACGTCAATTCTGGTGATTTTCAGATACATTCAGAAATGCATTCTAATAAACAATCTCAGCCTGCTACAGCTTAGGAGGGTCAGTCATGTTTCAAGTTTTTCGTAAAGAATTTAACAGTTTCTTTGCCTCCCCAGCCGCATGGTTGTTTATGGGTGCATTTTTACTGGTTAACCTATTCATTTTCTTTTGGGCGGAAGCATTTTTTGCCCGCAATATCGCCGATCTTAAACCGTTATTTCGTTGGATGCCCATTCTGCTAATCTTCTTGGTCGCCGCCTTAACGATGCGCAGCTGGTCAGAAGAGCGGCGTGCGGGCACTCTAGAAAGTCTCCTAACGAGTCCCGTCTCTCCTTTGAGATTAGTGCTTGGTAAGTTTTTTGCCAGCTTAGCATTGGTGGCATTGGCCTTGTTGTTAACGGCTCCACTACCACTAACCGTTTCGATGATTGGGCCTTTAGATTGGGGTCCAGTGTTGGGTGGTTATCTTGCCAGTTTGTTCTTAGCTGCCGCCTATATTGCCATCGGTTTATACATGAGTGCGCGTACCGATAATCCCGTAGTTGCATTGATTCTTACGGTGGCGGTTGCGGGTATTTTCTATCTTCTTGGCTCAGGTGTGCTGACCGGATTGTTTGGCCATAAGGTTTCAGGATTCATGGAGCTGTTGGGCACTGGCTCACGTTTTGATTCTATTACTAGGGGCGTGTTGGACATTCGAGACCTTTATTACTATCTGTCGATTGTAGGTATATTTTTAGCGCTTAACCTATTTTCACTGGAGCGATTCCGCTGGGCAGGGAACCCGATTCAGTCCAAACATAAGCAGTGGATGATGGTGTTGGGGCTGGCTATTTTGAATTTCATCTTAGCCAATGTTTGGTTGAACCCTATTGGTTCAGCTCGCGTAGATTTAACCGAAGGGAAAATTTACTCCCTGTCAGATTCGACACGTCAATATCTGCAACAGTTACAGGAACCTCTATTAATTCGAGGTTATTTCTCATCCAAGAGCCATCCGCTACTTGAGCCGCTCACACCCCAGATAAAAGATCTGTTGGAAGAGTATCAAATCGTGGGCGGTGACCGAGTTCGTGTTGAGTTTGTTGACCCGCATACCGACCAATCTATTGAGGAAGAGGCCGCTGAGAAATACGGCATTCGACCGGTTCCATTTCGCATGGCTAGCCGTTATGAATCAGGCGTTGTAAATTCCTACTTTGATCTGGTTGTGGCTTACGGTGATCAATATGAAACGTTGACCTTTAACGACTTGATCGAGGTTAAAGGTGATGGCTCAGCTGAGCCTGAGGTGTTGTTGAAAAACCCTGAATACGCCATTACTCGGTCAGTAAAAAAGATTGCGAATGCTTATCAGGCAGGTGGAAATATATTTAGTAGCTTGAAGAAGCCAGTGCAATTTACTGCGTATGTTTCAGCGGAGAACAATTTGCCTGAATCATTGGCGGAATTGCGCAAGCAATTAACAGAAACCGTTGAGACGTTAAAGAAAGATTCTGCTGGCAAGTTTGAAGTCACGTTTGCTGACCCCGATGCTGACCCTGCTTTAGCCGCACAGCTTCAAAAAGACTATGGGTTTGGGCCGCAGATTGCCAATATATTTGATCCTAAACCTTTCTGGTTTTACATGTTGCTTCAAGGCGAAGGTGAATTGGTGCAGGTACCGCTGCCTAATCAGCTGGACCAATCGAGTTTAAAGCAGTCTATTGAAGCCGCGGTGAAGCGGATGGCACCGGGTTATTTAAAGACAATTGCTTTAGTCACTCCGCCACAACAAGCACCGGCTAACCCTTACATGCCGCAACCACCTCAAGGCAAAAGCTACGGTGGTTTACGTCAAATGGTGGGTGAGAATGCCCGAATTATCGATACTGATTTGAAAGACGGACAGGTGCCGACTGCTGCCGACATGTTGGTGTTGTTAGGGCCTGATAAATTGGACGATAAACAGCTGTTTGCCGTGGATCAGTTCTTGATGCAGGGTGGCACAGTGATGTTGGCAACCTCGCCGTTTGATGTGGCAGTAACGAATAGCCTGGATGCTAAGAACCATACTTCAGGTATGGAAGACTGGTTGAAGCATCATGGTTTAACGGTTGAAAACACGATGGTTCTCGACCCTCAAAACGCATCGTTGCCAGTGCCAGTACGTCGACAGCTAGGTGGCTTGTCTTTGAATGAAATTAAGATGATGCCTTATCCGCATTTTCCTGATTTACGCGGGGCGTCATTAAGCAATGATAACCCGACGACCTCAGCACTGCGCCAATTGACATTAAACTGGGCGTCGCCTATCGATCTTGATAAAGACAAAAATAAGGAGCGCAACGTTGCTGAGTTGTTGAAGTCTTCAAATCAAAGCTGGGTGTCTGAAGCGCTCAATATCATGCCAAACTATCGCAGCTTCCCACAGACTGGTTTTAAGCCTGTGGATGAGCGTGGCAGTGAGTTGTTAGCGGTTGCAGTGGATGGTCGATTTGAGTCTTGGTTCAAGGGTAAAGACTCTCCATTGCTGGAAACTAAAGATAAGCCTGAGTCGCCGATGGCCTTGGCTGACGATCTCAAAAATGGCACTCCACCAGAAGATGAAGCTAATGAGGAAGATCAAAAAACGGTTGTTAGTAGCGTCATTGAACGCTCTTCAGATTCGGCCCGAATCATCCTTTTAGCGAGTAATACCTTTGCCTCTGATCAGGTTCAAAGCTTAGCGTCGCAGGCTCAAGGGACCTATTACACCCGGCCGTTAGAATTTATCCAGAACGCAATTGATTGGTCTTTGGATGATCAAAGCCTACTTAGCATAAGAGGTAGAGCACAGTTCGCCCGGACGCTTGAACCAATGACCCAGTCCACTCGCTTCTTCTGGGAGTATCTTAACTATGGCTTAGCCATTTTAGGATTATTGTTAGTTTGGGGATGGCGTAAGCTTCGCAACGCGAGCAAGCAGAAACATTACACACGTTTATTAGCGGAGGTATAAATTATGAAAACAATAATCACAATACTGGCCGCTGTGGCCGTAGTACAAGTTGCTTTGGCTGTTTGGGCATTTTCAGGGAAAACCTCGCTTAATGATCAAGCGGCTGCTAGTAGCTTGTTGGCTTTTGACAAGGCAGAGGTCGACCAGCTGGTCATTACTGATGGAGATGAGCCTGTTGAATTAGCCAAAAAGAACGGTAAATGGCTGACGGCAGGCGACTTCCCGATTGAGGAAGGCAAGGTTGATGCGATGCTTTCTAAGCTAGGGGGTCTTAAGTTTGGCTTGCCTGTGGCGACATCTGAAAGTGCATTAGGCCGATTCAAGGTGGCTGAGAAGGATTTTGAACGTCATATCCAGCTGAAAAAGTCCGGTGATATGCTCGCGGAAATCTATGTCGGTAGCGGCGCGGGTGCTAGAAAAAGCCACGTGCGAAATGGCTCGCAAAATGCCGTCTATACTGCTGCGATTGGCAGTTACGATATCCCCGCTTCACTGGACGATTGGCAAGATAAAGGACTGCTTATTCTGAACACTGATGATGTGAAAAAGCTAGAAATCAGCGGCATGACCTTAGAAAAAGTCAAAGCGAGTGATTCAGATGACGATAAGGCGATGGAGTGGAAAGCCGCGGACCTGGAAGCAGGGAAAACGCTAGATCAACAGGCATTGAAAGATGCGATTTCGCCGCTCGTCAATATGCGGATTAGCAAAGTGCTAGGTAAAGAGAGCAAGCCAGAATATGAGCTTGAGCAGGCAAAGCTAAACTTAAAATTGGTGCATGAAGCGGGTGAGCGCTCTTATCAATTGGGCAAGATCAAGGATACTGAGGATTATGTTTTAAAGGTATCTGATCGTCCGGAGTATTTTCAAATCAGTGATTTCACCGCTAAGAATGTCATTGAGAAAATGGACAAAGATAAGTGGTTGAAAAGCCTAGAGTCAGAGCCTGACGCAGAGGCGAAAGCAGAAGAAAAAGAAGCTCCCTCTGAGGTAGAAAAAGAAGTGCAAGTTGAAGAGGAAAAAGAAACTCCTGCTGTAGAAAGTTCTAAGCAGTAGGTGACCCATTAAATACAGGCTGTCTAGTCGATTAGCCAGCCTGTATTTGCCTAGCGTTGGGAGGAATCGTTGGCTTTGCTGCGTTTAGTTTATCGATAGCAAACCCCGCAGCAGCCTTATACTTCGCCATAAAATCTGCTCTTTCCTTCGAAGGAATGACATCTTCAATATCTTCAAATACCCCGCCACAGCGATCATTCAATATATTTAATAATCCGAAGGGTCCCGCACCGCGGTTGCGCAACACAAGCTCAGATATAGGGCCGCAAAGCATGTTGTTGTAAGCCTCTAGCGCCTCAGCTGTTACCCCTTTCTCCAATATTTGTGCTCCGATGATGCGTGCATCAACAATAGCTTGGCTCGCGCCATTGGACCCCGTGGGGTACATTGCATGAGCGGCATCACCCATCAAAGCCACAGGCCCATCTATCCACGTTGGGATCGGGTCGCGATCAATCATTGGGTTTTCATAAGCGCAGTCTGTTTGGCTAAGCATTTCAGGCACATCGAGCCAATCATATTTAAATTCTTTGAAGTGATGGATAAAGTCTTCAACCTGAGTAGGGCGGAACCAGCCTTGGTGTTGCCAGCCCCCATCGTTATCCATAGTTACCTCGGCAATCCAGTTAACTAGCGCCTTACCTTCTGCATCAGGCTTTGATATCGGATAAATCACCATGCGATGGCGATGAGTCCCCAATCCAATGAAAGACGATTCTGTACGCAGTGGCTTAGCACGCACGGTACCCCGCCACATGACGGCTCCACCCCAATGTATCGGAGGCTGGTCTGGGTGCATTTGCGCACGGATAGCAGAGTGAATGCCGTCAGCACCTATCAAGAGCCGACCCTGTATCTTATCTTCTTTGCCTGCCGGCCCTCGCAGCCGAACAGACACCCCTGAGGCTTCAATGTCATAGCCTAAGACTTTGGTACCCAAAAGCACGGCGTCTTCACCAAGCCGTTCAACCACCTTGCGATACAGCATCATATGCAGTTCACCACGATGAGCTGCGTACTGTGGCCATTTATACCCAGCTTTAAGGCCACGCGATTCAGAGTACACTTCTTTGCCGTTTAAACCAACAAGCGCCCATTCTTGAGCCGCTACACCGACGGCATCCAGATCATCGCTGCTAATTCCAAGGTCATAAAGTTCGCGCACAGCATTCGGTTGAATATTAATCCCGACACCCAGTGCGAGCATTTCGGGTGAGGATTCGATGACAGTGCACGCGACACCAATCTGATGCAGCGTTAACGCCATCGTCAACCCGCCAATTCCACCGCCCGCAATAATCACTTGATCTGACATAAAGACTTTAAATCCCTAAATATCGAGCTTTTAACTCAGGATCAGCTGAAAGATCTGCTGCACTTCCAGACCAAACTACCTGCCCCTTTTCAACCATATAATGCTGATCCGCAATATG
>CALHTA010000071.1 GCA_938038645.1 uncultured Thiotrichaceae bacterium | reverse complement strand
GCCGACAAACAATGGCTCTATTTTGTTGAGCAATCATCACAGAAAATCCATGTGGTTGATGAAACCAATGCGGATTACCTATTCAGCATTACCTTAAATCACGAGCCTAACAAAGACTCCGACACTCATAAGCAAACGGTTTACTTGATTTGGTGGCAGCCTGCTGAGGGAGTGGAAGGTGAAGATGATTATCGCGCAGGTAAATTACAAGGCTTACTAGAAAGCAAGTTAAGTAAGCACAAAAATGGCGACTGGTACGTCAATCTAGGTGATGGTGAAATGCCTACTGATAGCGTCACACCTATTTACAGTACAAAACTGAATGACGGTGGCAACACAGTGGGTGTCTACACATGGCGCCGCGCTACTTTCATGACGAAATGGAACAACACAGCGACCGACAATGAAGGGCTTGACCGCATCAATGTGCTTAACCTAGAAACAGGTAAGGCAAAGCCTCTAGCATCGTATGCGTTTGAAGCGAAAAACGTTAATGGCGTTGATTATGAAGCAAGGAATTATGTCAATGTAAGAGCTATCGCGATTGCTGAAAACGGTGCGTTTTACGGCTTTAATAAAGATTTGAATCAACCAGTTGAAGTCTTCAACTTTGATCCATTAGCTGGGATACAAAAGCCTGTAACCAACATTCCAACTTGGATCAATGATCTACTCAACGACCCTGTCAGTTATGCCACGCCGTTCCTAGTGGTTCCACCAAAGCCATGAGGATTGAAGACATGATTAACACAAAAATACTTACCTGCCTGATGACTGCTTGCGCCCTATTACCAACGCAATCACTTGCCAATGACAGCAGTTCAAGGATGGAAGTAGGACTCAACGGTTCGGAAATAGGTGACCTTGGCGATAGCTTTGGTCTTGAAGCTTCCTACTTCTTTACATCAAACCTACGTGGACGCCTCAGTTATTCAAAATTTAGCTACGAAAACAATCGTAACGTAGGCTCAATTAGCTTTGTTGAAACCGTAGATCAGGACAATGCCAAACTCAGCATCGATTGGTTTCCCGCAATTTCATGGATTCCTCAGCAAGGCTTTTTTACCAGCCTTGGCGTAACCAATCTTGGCGACCCTGCAAGCTTGGCAGCGACGGCTAATGCTAGCCTTAATTATACCATTGGGGGCGTCGCATACTCTGGCGCACAGCTGGGAAACATTACTGGCACGGTAGAAACCGAAACGACCTTACCCTACGTAGGCATTGGCTATAAATACGATTTTGGCAATCGAAAAGGTAAAGGAGCTTACGTTCAGGCCGAAGTAGGAACCATTTTTGGTCTTAAGACACAGCTCAAACTATCCTCGGATAATCCAAACAACCTAGCCAACCTCAATACTTATCTTCAGGCATATGCCGATACACAGAACGATAAGTTTGAAGATAGCTATACCTTATACGGATTATCAGTTGGCTATCGATTTTAAGGAGTACACAACAGGAGTCATTGACAGAGTATTTTTGCTCGCGGTAGTATCGCGCGCACCCACTTAATAAGGCCTGTTATGTCTGAGCAAACTTCATCATTTAATCTGCAAAACAAACGCATCTGCTTCATTCATGCCAGCTGGCATGTCGACATTGTTGAAGGCTTGAAAGACAACTTTTTAGAGAAGTCGGCAGAGTTTGGATTGGCGTCATCACAGGTCGATGTGGTCGCTGTCCCGGGTAGTCTTGAGATCCCACTTCAAGCGCAGCTTCGCGCTAAAACGGGCTTGTACGACGCAATCGTCGTTGCAGGCTTTGTTATTGATGGTGGAATTTACCGACATGACTTTGTCGCGCAGGCCGTGCTGGACTCGGTGATGAAAATACAGCTTGAGCAAGAGATGCCGATTATTTATGCCGTACTAACCCCTCATCATTTCCATGACAACAGTACCCATGAAGCATTTTTTGCTGATCATTTGAAGAAGAAAGGTGTTGAGGCTGCGAATGCCTTATTTCAAACATTGAAATGCTGCTCTGAAGTGCCTAACGCTTAAAGTTAAACTTGGATTACAACAAGCTTAGCGCGACACCTGAATAATATTTTGACGCCGCAACGATCATCATCGCTGCGGCGCTTTTACTACTTACCAATACTGCTTAGCAATACTGATCAACCAGCATTATCATGATTCCCCACTCGGATAATCTTCATCTGATTCGTACCACCATCGCGCCCCATCAAGTCACCCTTAGTCACGATCATGTGGTCGCCATCATGAACCACACCCTCATCTATTAAGTGATCCACCACCACACGGTTAGCCACTAAAGGGTCAGATAGCTTTTGCTTAAGCAGTACAGGGTAAACGCCACGATAAATACTCACTAATCGGCAGGTTCTTTCGTGGTTCGTCAGTGCAAAAATAGAAATACCCGAGCTGATTCGCGACATCCAACGAGCGGTTGACCCAGACTCAGTTAACGCCCCAATCGCCTTAACATCCATATGATTCGCAGCGTACATAGTCGACATAGCAATACACTCATCAACCCGCTCAAATTCAATATCCATACGGTGCTTTGATTCCGTTGCACGAGGCGATCGCTCTGCTTCCTCACAGATTTCTGACATCACTTCCACCACTCTGTGTGGATGCTTACCGACAGCGGTTTCACCCGATAGCATCACTGCATCGGTACCATCAATCACAGCATTGGCGACATCAAACACTTCAGCACGCGTCGGAATCGGATTATCAATCATCGTTTCCATCATCTGCGTCGCGGTAATCACGATACGGTTGAGTGTGCGGCAACGATTAATGATGTTTTTCTGAGTCAGCGGCAAGTTGGCATCACCAATCTCAACACCCAAGTCACCACGAGCAACCATCACAATGTCCGATGCCTTAATGATGTCATCTAACACGGGCTGGTGAATGACTTCGGCTCGCTCTAACTTGGAAACTAAAGCGGCACGACCACCCACCTCTTTCATCAGGCGGCGTGCATAATGCATGTCGTCGGCTGAACGTGGAAAGGAAACCGCTAAGAAATCGACACCAATGGCCGCAGCCGTTTTGATATCTTCAATGTCTTTCTCTGTAAGCGCGTCAGCCGACAAACCACCATTACGACGGTTTATCCCCTTGTTATTCGACAGAATACCGCCGTTAACGACTTCGCAATGAATACGAGTGCCCGCAACGCTTTTAACCATTAAGATGATACGGCCATCATCTAACAACAGCTCATCACCTGCAGCGACTTCTTGCGGTAGCGTTTTATAAGTAAGGCCCACACATTCTTCGTTTCCGTCCTCAACCCCCATGTCAGAATCTAGGTAGAAGTCTGCACCCGGCTTCAACATCACCTTGCCATCTTTGAAGCGGTCGATACGGATTTTTGGGCCTTGTAAATCGCCCAGTATTCCAACGATGCACCCTAGCTTGTCGGCAGCATCTCGCACCATTTTTGCACGTTGAGCATGCTCTTCAGGTGAGCCATGTGAAAAGTTCAGTCGAACGACGTTTGCTCCAGCGGCAATCAGCTTTTCAATGCTTTCTGGCGTATCTGTAGCTGGCCCTAAGGTGGCAACAATTTTAGTTCTTCTCATTTTATTCTCTTAGTCCTTTATATCGGCATCGACCCAATAAACATCTGTAGAAATTATTCAAGCGCACGTATTTTGCAACGAAGCGCTAGGCTGACTTTATTGCAACGGCTTGCGCTTTCGCTTCGCTAGCCAAACGAGTAATAGTCTCCCAGTCACCTTGTGCCAATAAATCGGGTGTTACCAACCAAGTACCGCCGACTGTCGCTACGTTGGGCAAAGACAAGTAATCTTCCATATTACTAGGCTTCACACCGCCGGTAGGGCAGAAACGAATCTCTGAAAATACCGATGAAAAACCTTTCAACGCCGCTGGCCCGCCTGAGGTTCCCGCTGGGAAGAACTTAAGATCAGTAATGCCAAGCTCCATTGCCATAATAATTTCGGATGCAGTGACCGCACCGGGTAAATAAGGCATTTCATTATCTTTCGCAGCCTGTGCCAAGGTAGGCGTTAAACCGGGGCTCACGACAAATTTAGCCCCTGCTTTCTTTACTTGCTCAAACTGCTCTGGGCGAGTTACGGTCCCTACACCGATGATCGCTTCTGGCACTTCATTAGCAATCCGCTCCACCACTTCCATCGCTGACTGAGTGCGTAAAGTCACTTCCAGCGCAGTCAAGCCACCCGCGACTAGTGCTTTTGCCATCGGCACCGCGTGAGCGACATCTTCTACCACTAATACCGGAATGACTGGGTTATTTCCCAGAGCTGCAAATACATCATTTTTCATTATGAAAACCCTTAACAGTTTGAATTAACTGTTTGTTACTCATTTAAAGTTCGTAAGCTAATCGCTGCGGCGAATTGATTGCAATTATGCAACGTCATCGGCATCAAATGTACAGGCACCCTGCTCTGCATCGCCAGCACCTTTTCTAAAGGCAGAAAACAACTCTCTTCCAAAACCAAATATTTCAGTCGGCTCGGGATTTTTCTGCTCTTCGCGAGCCGCCCACTCTTCAGCATCGACGATCGCGTTTACTTCGCCTTTGCCGCAATCTAGGCGAACAATATCACCATCACGCAGTTTTGATAAACCACCACCAACCATGCACTCAGGCGTCAGGTGAATAGCTGTTGGGACTTTGCCCGAAGCGCCCGATAGGCGACCATCAGTGACTAGTGCAACGTGATGACCACGGTCTTGCAAAACACCTAACACAGGCATCAGTTTATGCAATTCCGGCATTCCATTGGCACGTGGCCCCTGGAACCTTACCACCACAACGACATCTTTGTTTAATTGCTCAGCTGCGAATGCGTCCTGTACCGCTTCTTGAGAGTCAAATACGCGACACGGTGCTTCTATCAGCCAGTGCGACTCATCGACGGCAGAAATTTTAGTAACACAGCGACCGAGATTCCCAGCCACCAGCTTTAATCC
>CALHTA010000070.1 GCA_938038645.1 uncultured Thiotrichaceae bacterium | reverse complement strand
ACTGGGGCCACAGTCACCATCGATGTATTAGCCAATGACAGAGGGAATGGTCTTGTTTTGAATGCGCCAAATGCCTGGTCACTTAATGGTGGATCAGTAGCACTTGTGAATAACAAGCTGACCTACAAATCTAAAGCTGGTTTCACTGGAAGTGATAAAATTTGGTATACGTTTAGAGACTCGCAAGGTCGAAGCAATAGTGGTCAGGTGAATATTACAGTCAACAGTGGCAACACTACTGCGCCTTTCCCGATTGCTAATGCAGATACTTATACGGTTCCACGAAACGCTACTAGGACACTTAACATTCTAAACAACGATACCCCTAGTGGCTTGGCGATAGACACTCTTTACGAATACACGTCAAAGGGTGGCCGCACTAGAAAAATCAATGCGACTGAGGTGTCGTACACACCAAAAACAGACTTCACTGGTGTAGATGACTTCTGGTATGTAGTGATTGACTCGCAAGGAAGAAAGAACAGTGCGAAGGTAACCATTAACGTATCGCCTTAGCACAGCTTACATAGGCTCATTTAGAGTTTAGTTAGACAAATACCCCAGCTTCAACGCTGGGGTATTTTGCTTTAGAGACAAAAACTATTTCATCCTAATCTGAGGCTGCAGACTTAGCAATAAAATGAGCAGTTGCAGCGAGCAGCAATAAACTAAACATCGCAATAAATACGTAAGTGATGCCAAAGCCAAGTATTGTCGGCATGCTCTGTCCGACTAAACTAGCGATGCTCAGTTGCATAAACACCATCAATCCATTAGCTGTGCCTTTGCTAGATTCCAAACTGCTTATCGCACCCGATTGAGCATTAGGTATGGCGAGGCCTCGTCCAAAAGTCACTAAACCCATCAACACAAATATTAAAGCGACGATTGAATAACCCATGTTCAAGCAGATGATTAAGGCACCTACTGCTGACAACGATAATCCCAACCCAAACTGAATCATTCGATCCATACCAAACCTGACACCAATTTTTGACGCCATTAAACTCCCTGCAAAAAAACCGCCGGAAACAAATAAAAACCAGTTTCCATACTCTGCTGAAGTGCCTTTAAAGATATCAACAAAGATGTATGGCATGATTGACGCAAAGCTTAAATAAGCACTCGTGATAAAGCCTGCGGTTAACGCATAACCTAAGTAAATGGGTGATTTTAAGATAGATAAATATCTAGCAAACAATCCTCTCAAACTAAAATGGTGGTGGCTTCTGACAAATGTAGACTCCCCTAGTTTTCGAAACATCACCAAAGTAATGATCAGATTCATCAGGAATGAAAAGTAAAAGATATAACGCCAATCTAAATAGTAATTCAGGTAGCCGCCCATAGTGGGCGCAATCATTTGAGCGATGGCAACCGACATATAAATGAAGCTTAATAAGCGCCCTGCTTCACTTTTTTCTGTCGCGTCCAAAATCATGGTTCTAACCAATAACAAGGTCGCGCCACCGCCTAAAGCTTGCAAAATCCTGCCGACAATTAGCACCCAGACATCCCAAGCGACGGCTGCCAATAAGCTTCCAACTAAGTGTATGATCATGCCAATCAGCATGAGAGGCCGACGGCCAAAATGATCTGACAATGCGCCGCAAAGTAGCTGGGAAAAACCTAAGGTAAATATGTACAGCGTTAGCGTTAACTGTACGATATCAATGCGACTGCCAAAGGCACGCACAACATCCGGCATTGCCGGGTTAAATACATTCATCGCAAACGGGCTAGCCAGCGTAATCATCATTAGTAGCCAGAGCGGCGGGAGCGTCGTTGGTTTCATTTCATTGGCTACCGCATGTAAGGAAAATGTAAATCCACGGGTTCTGCACTTTTTTTAGTGGATATTGCGCTAGTATATTGTCTAGACAACACAAACCACAGGGTCGATATGAAATATATACCATTGTTATTTTTGAGCCTTCTTCCAGCGTTAAGCCAAGCCGAGACTATGCCAGTGTTTGATGCACACATTCATTATAGCCACGATGCCGTCATTCAAGTTCCACCGGCTGAAGCTGCTGCATTGTTAAGAAAAGCCGGACTAAAGAAAGCCCTTATTTCTAGTTCAGATGATGACGGCACGCAAAAGATCTATAAAGCCGCTCCTGAAATCGTCGTACCCGCTTTACGCCCCTATCGACGCCGTGGAGAGATAAGTACTTGGATGCATGACCCTACCGTCATCGATTATGTTGAAGCGCGACTTGCGAAATATGAATACAAAGCCTTAGGTGAGTTTCATGCTTACGGGGCGGATATAGAAACACCAGTTTTACAAAGGATGATTGCTTTAGCTAAAAAATACGACCTGTTACTGCATGCTCATTCTGATGCTGACGCCATAAACAGAATTTTCAAACACTTTCCAGAAGCTCGGGTTCTTTGGGCACACTCCGGTTTTGATCGACCCGATGAGATCCGAGTGACGCTGCGCAAACATAAAAACTTATGGAGCGACCTTGCATTTAGAAATGATCAAGCAAGTGGCGGTAAAGTACCACCAGAATGGCGAGCCGCTTTTGAAGAATTTCCAGATCGCTTTATGGTCGGTACCGATACCTTTGCACCGGAACGTTGGTATTACATAGCTGATCACACGGAATATACGCGGGGTTGGTTAAAAGATTTACCTGCAGACATTGCAAAAAAGATAGCGTATGAAAATGCAGAAAAGATGTTGTCATTAAAATAGAGAGGTTTCTTATGAAAATCCGAGTTTATTTTACCAGTCTATTCTTTGTGATTTGTGTATTTGCAGAGGCTTTAGCTTTTGTCGGTCCTTCTTGTGAAGTCCCAAAGGGCTGGATGGTGATGGAAACAGAGGCTGAGAGTAATAGTGATCAGCAAACTATAATCGACTTGGATGCTTCTACTATTCGTATAGGCCAACCGTGTTCATTTAATGTTTCACTTTGTGGTGATAACGAAGTGAAACCCGATCGGATGACTGTGAACGCCATCATGCCAGCGCATCAACATGGCATGAACTATACACCCACAGTCAGTTATATCGAAGAGTCAAAAAGCTTTGAAGT
>CALHTA010000069.1 GCA_938038645.1 uncultured Thiotrichaceae bacterium | reverse complement strand
CCCGGCACGAAAAGCAGCTTGGCTAGTGTTGTCCAATACAGATTGGTTGAAACCTGAAAGTCCCTCCAACGAATTGATGCACCAATGCAGAGTAAAGCTAATGGCATACTCATGCTGCCAACATAATCCATTGTCTCAAGTATAAAATGCGGCGGTCGAAAGGTGGTTAACGAAAGCGCTAAAGCGACAACAATGGACATGATGATCGGGTTGCGCACAATGCCTTTCAATGTACTCCCTAAACTCAGCTTTATATCATCGTTTAGTTGGTTTCGGGACAATGTGATTAAGGATAAAATGTTATATAGGATGGTCACGAAGGCAAGGTAAACCGAGACGATAACCAAAATCCCATCGCCGTAGGCATTGATGCAAAAAGCGAGTCCGATGATGCCCATATTGCTTCGAAAAGAGCCTTGTACAAAAGCGCTGCGATCCTGTTTCACTAGTCTGGGGGCGATGATAAATTCGAGGATCAGAAAAATAATAAACGTGGAAATTAGTGCGTAGGCAACGAGCTTGATTGGTGGTTCGTCGAAGCTGATCAGGATTAATTTTACAAACAGCATGCAAGGTAAAGTCACCTTGTAAACTAGATCGGATCCGATTTGTGCAAACTCATTATTGATGATGCCGGCACGTTTTAAGTAGATACCAAGGCAGATAAGCAGAAAAGTGGGTGCGGTGACCGTTAGCGCGAACGCTAGATTTGAAAGCATTTGGTTTTCTCAGAGAATCAGAGCCAATGACTTTGGCTCTGAAGGAAAGGTTTGAATGTTTTAGAATTAGTTTCGGCTAGCCCAAATGTTGATGTCCATGTCTTTGGCGTGCTCATCGATTGCGCTGAGTTCTTCATCAGTAAACTCAAGGTTGTCAGTAGCTGCCAAGCTATCTTCTAGCTGCTGAACGCTGCTAGCACCGATGAGTGCAGAAGTGACTCTGCTATCGCGTAAAACCCAAGCGATAGCCATCTGTGCAAGTGATTGCCCTCGCTGTGCGGCCATATCATTTAAAGCGTTTACATGGCCAAGGCTGACTTCATTTAGAAACTTATCCATGAAGCTTCCAGCATTAACGGCACGTGAGTTTTCAGGAATGCCATTGAGGTATTTATTGGTTAACAGTCCTTGAGCGAGTGGAGAAAACGCAATACAACCAATGCCTTCATCTTCCAATGCATCCAGTAAACCCTCTTCAATCCAGCGGTTAAACATTGAGTATGACGGTTGATGGATCAGACAAGGTGTACCCATTTCCTTCAAAAGTCGTGCTGCTTCGCGTGTTTGCTCGGGTGGGTAAGATGAAATGCCAACATATAGCGCTTTGCCAGAGCGAACCGCATAATCCAAAGCACCCATTGTTTCCTCTAAAGGAGTGTTTGGGTCATAGCGATGTGAGTAAAAAATATCGACATAGTCTAGCCCCATGCGTTTGAGGCTTTGATCCAAGCTCGCTAACAAGTATTTACGAGAACCTTGCTCACCGTAAGGTCCTGGCCACATGCGATAGCCCGCTTTACTGGAAATAATTAGCTCATCACGGTAAGGCAAGAAGTCATCTTTGAGTATGCGCCCAAAGTTTTCTTCCGAAGAACCTGGAGGTGGTCCATAGTTATTGGCTAAGTCAAAGTGCGTGACGCCCTTATCAAATGCCCTTTGGAGAATCGCCCGCTGAGTTTCTAGTTCATTCACGCCACCAAAATTGTGCCATAAACCTAGGGAGATAATAGGAAGTTGAAGTCCGCTCTTACCGCTACGACGGAATTTAGCTAACTCGTATCGGTCATCGGCTGCTTGATAGGGCATGAGGTTCTCCATGGTAAATTTGACTCAATGTTGACATTAGGAATCAGTCATCGCAAGTTTCATTTGATTCTTAACAATTCCCCCACATAATTAACGTTATATGAAATATTTAATAGGGTTGTCGTTATGAGAATGGACAAACTAACCAGTAAATTTCAACTGGCACTACAAGATGCGCAATCATTAGCGTTACGCAATGACCACCAGCATATGGAACCTGTACATGTAATGGTTGCTTTCCTAGATCAGGAAGGCGGTTCTGCACGGGGGTTGTTGAGTAAAGCCGGTGTCAATATCAATGCTTTGCGTTCTCAGTTGGGTGAGCAAATTGATGATTTGCCAATCGTGACGGGTGGTGACGCGGGTGAAGTACATGTTTCAGGCGATTTGAACCGCCTGTTAAATGTCACTGACAAGATGGCGCAAAAACGTGGCGATCAATATATTTCTTCAGAGCTGTTTATTCTGGCGGCGACTGAAGACAAAGGTAAGCTTGGAAAAGTCTTAAAAGCAAATGGTGCAACTAAGGCGATTATCGAGAAGGCTATCGATGATGTTCGCGGTGGGCAAAGTGTTGATGATCCTAATGCTGAGGACCAACGCGAAGCGCTTGATAAGTACACGACTGATCTAACGGAGCGTGCAGAGCAGGGCAAGATCGACCCAATCATTGGGCGTGATGCTGAGATTCGTCGGGCTATCCAGATATTGCAACGCCGTACTAAAAATAACCCAGTGATTATTGGTGAGCCGGGTGTAGGTAAGACGGCGATTGCTGAGGGTTTAGCGCAGCGTATTGTCAACGGTGAAGTTCCCGAGGGCATGCGAGGTAAACGCCTACTTTCATTGGATCTTGCTTCATTGCTTGCTGGTGCAAAATTCCGAGGTGATTTTGAAGAGCGTTTGAAAGCGGTGCTTAATGACGTTAATAAATCCGATGGAAACGTGATTTTATTTATTGATGAATTGCATACTTTAGTCGGCGCAGGTGCAGCAGAAGGTGCAATGGATGCCGGTAATATGCTCAAGCCAGCATTGGCTCGCGGTGAGTTGCATTGTATCGGTGCGACAACTTTGGATGAGTATCGCCAGTTCATTGAAAAAGATGCTGCTTTAGAGCGTCGTTTCCAGAAAGTGCAGGTCGACGAGCCATCTGTGGAAGATACGGTTGCCATTCTGCGTGGTCTTAAAGAACGCTATGAAGTGCATCACGGTGTCGATATTACCGACCCTGCGATTGTAGCGGCAGCGACGATGTCACATCGGTATATTACCGACAGGCAGCTACCGGATAAGGCAATTGACCTCATCGATGAGGCGGCTTCGCGTATTCGCATTGAGATTGACTCTAAACCTGAAGCGATGGATAAGTTGGATCGCCGTTTAATCAAGTTGAAGATTGAGCGTGAGTCACTGAAGTCTGAAGAGGATGATGCGTCGAAAAAGCGTATGGAAGACCTCGAGCTTCAGATTGGCGAGATCGAGCAGGAATACGCTGACCTTGAAGAAATCTGGAAAGCCGAAAAAGCCGCTGTTCAAGGAACACAGCATATAAAAGAAGAGCTAGACATTCTTCGCACGGACATGGAAACAGCGCATCGTGCGGGTGATTTGCAGCGTATGGCCGAGCTTCAATACGGGCGTATTCCTGAGCTTGAAAAGCAGTTAGAAGAGGCGACT
>CALHTA010000068.1 GCA_938038645.1 uncultured Thiotrichaceae bacterium | reverse complement strand
GTAGAGCGCCGCCCTTACAAGGCGGATGTCAGGAGTTCAAGTCTCTTATCACCCACCACGGAGCGGTAGTTCAGCTGGTTAGAATACCTGCCTGTCACGCAGGGGGTCGCGGGTTCGAATCCCGTCCGCTCCGCCAGTATTGAAGAAAAAAGGATGCCTCTGGTATCCTTTTTTTTTGCCTAAAAATTGCATAAGCATACCCTGTGATGACCCTGATTTTATTGGTGTGAACGCCTTCAATCAGGTATCATCGCACCCTATAAATATTAACGAAATCGACAGAGAAATCATGCTTCAAACAATTAATGATAAAGCGAAGGGTTGGGTTGCATATGCGATCGTTATTTTCATCAGTATACCGTTTATGCTATTCGGAATCGGTTCATACCTCGATGGTGGTGAAAAAGTAGTTGCGGCGACTGTAAATGGTGAAGAAATCCAATCTTCAGCTTTAACCTCTGCTGTTTTGCAGCAGAAGCAACGCCTACAGTCTATTTACGGTACATTGCCACCTCAACTTGATGATAAAACGATCAGGCAACAGGTTATCGACGATTTAGTTAATCGTGAGCTACTTAGACAGTCGGTTGATGCTAACGGTTACCGAGTGAGTGACGCTGAAGTCGGTGATCAAATCAAAAGCATGCCGAGTTTCCAAAAAGATGGAAAATTCGATCAAACGACATATCAGCAGCTGTTGACTGCTAATCGCTTAAATGCAGCTACCTTCGAGCAACAAACGCGTGATGATTTAACGCTACAGCAAATGACTCGATCTGTTTCATCTAGCAGCTTTGTACCGAAGCAGGAAGCAGGGCTGTACCAATCTTTGGTTGAGCAGGAGCGAAGCGGTCAGACATATACGATCAGATCTGATGCATTTAAAGCCCAAGTGGTTCCTGATAAAGAGAAAGTTAAGTCATTCTATGACGATAACACTTCTCTGTTCATGACCGCTGAACGTGTCAAGTTAGACTATTTGCTACTTGACCAAGATAAGATAGCTGAAGGCATTGAAGCGACTGATGAGCAGCTGAAGCAAAACTTTGAAGAAAATGCAACTCTTTACCTAACCCCAGAGCAGCGTAAGGTTTCACACATTCTTGTTTCAGTTGATAAGCACGGTAAAGAAGGTGCAGAAAAGCGCGCGGGTGATTTATATGCTGAAATCGTTTCAAAAGCTAAAACTTTTGAGGAATTAGCAACCACCGAATCTGATGACACATTGGCGGCAGACAGCGCTGGTGATATGGGATTTCTTCAAATGCAGGACATGAATGCGGCGTTTGCAGATGCTGCGGCTAAGTTAAAAGTTGGTGAGATAAGCCCTCCCGTTTTGACTCCAGCAGGCTATGAAATTATTAAGGTGACTGAAATTAAACCTGAAGTAGTTCCAGAGTTTGATAGTGTCAAAGATCAGGTGAAAAAAGCTTTCCAAACTGAAGAAGCAGGTAAGATATTCATCGATAAAATTGAAACACTTCAAACCACTGCCTTTGAGAATGATTCAAGCTTAGATCCTTCTTCAGATGCTATTAACGACGCTATTTTAACATCTGATTGGATTACCAGAACAGATGGAGAAGGTATTGGTAAAGAATTTAAAGTGCGAGAAGCAGCGTTTTCACCTGAAGTTAAAACGGAAAGAATCAACTCTTCTTTGATTGAGATTAGCCCAACTAAAGCCTTGGTGGTTCGATTAAATACTCATGAAGATGCGGCCGCAAAGCCATTTGCAGAAGTAGAAAAAGAAGCGTCAGATGCATTTATTGCTGCTGAAGCCCGCAAATTGGCTGTTGCTAGAGGTGAAGCGTTATTAGCCGACCTTCAAAAAACAAGCGATTGGACTGCTCTGGAGACCATTCCTGAGTTACAGACGGAAGATGTTCAAACTTTTGAACAGTTAAAGCGTAATGATCGCAAAACAACGCCACAGATTGTTGCTGAAGTGTTTAAAATGGATGCGGCAGAAGCTGAAGGGAAAAGCGCTTTCTCAAATATTATTCTACCGAATGGTGACTATGTCGTGATTGGTTTGAATAAAGTAGTGAATGGTCCTACTGAAGTGAGTGCCGGTGGTTTGGCTAGCTTTAAAGCCGAGATAGCGCGTCGCGAGCAAGATGCTTTATTAAAAGCCATGCGTGAGCAAGCGGAAGTGGTCATTAACCCTGAAGCTTTAGAAAACTAATTGTAATGTTATTTTAAGCCTCCTTGGTGTTAATCGCTAAGGGGGCTTTTTTGTATTTATTAGGAAGAAATATGAAAGTGCATCTTAAAGCCTTAGGTTGTCGCCTGAATGAAGCAGAGCTCGAGCAGTGGTCTCATGCTTTTCGAGGTAAAGGTCATTCAATGGTTACCGACCATGAAGATGCAGATATTGTCGTGCTTAATACGTGTGCAGTCACCGCAGATGCAGGTAAAAAATCACGTAAGCTAATGAATAGGCTCTATAGAGAAAACCCTGAGGCTAAGTTAGTGGTCAGTGGTTGCTACGCAACGCTTGAAACTGACAAAGTTGCGGAGCACTTAGGTGTTGATTTAGTGGTGCCTAACCCACAAAAAGATCAGCTGCCTCAAATGGTGATGGATAAGTTCGCTGGCAATACGATGCCTATTATTGCAATGGAACCTGGTGAAAATAGCTTATTTTCAAGAGGGCGACAGAGAGCATTTATCAAAATTCAAGATGGGTGCCGTTATCGCTGCACTTTTTGTATTGTTACCGTAGCGAGGGGTGAGGAAAAGAGTCGCACGCTGAAGGATATTATTGAAGAGGTTCAGCGGCTACAAACCCAAGGTATTCAAGAAATAGTTTTGACTGGGGTTCATGTTGGTGGATATGGAAGTGATCTTGATACATCGCTTTATTCACTGGTTAAAGCGATTTTAGATGAAACCGATATTTCAAGAATTCGTTTTGCATCGGTAGAGCCTTGGGATTTACCAGAAGAGTTCTTTGGACTGTTTGATAGTCCCCGTCTAATGCCACATATGCATTTACCCTTGCAGAGTGGTTCAGATACTGTGTTGAGGCGGATGTCACGGCGTTGTAAAACGGATTCATTCAGAGATTTAGTTCAGCATGCTCGAAACTCGATTCCGGGGTTTAATGTAACCAGTGATATCATTGTTGGGTTCCCCGGTGAAACAGAGGCGGAGTGGCAGGAGACTTTAGAGTATGTAGAGTCAATTGGGTTTGGTCATACACATATCTTTTCCTACTCTCCTCGTGAAGGAACTAAGGCTGCTCGTTTGGCAGATCCGGTTCCTGATATGATTAAGAAGCAGCGAAGCTTAGAAATGCATCAGTTGGCGGAGCGCCTGAAGCAGCAGTTTGCTGAGTTACAGCTTGGAAATAAAGTACCTGTTTTATGGGAGCGTCAAAGGCAAGAAGGCGCTTTGGCAAAATATACAGGCTATACTCCGAATTTCATGAAAGTTGAAACTTCTGTCACTAACACTGTCTTATTAGAGAATCGTATCGTTGATACTAACCTCGATTCATATAGTGTGGAAAAACAGTCTTTAATAGGAAGTGTGTAATGAAAATTAACAGGAGTTGGTTGCTGATTGGTGTTTTCCCAATATTGCTACTGCTAGCTGCTTGCAATGGTAAAGAAGCGACTCCTGAGTCTGTTGCCGCTGATTTTTGGCAGGCTGTTATTGATAAAGATATGGAAAAAGCCAAAAACCTGGCTACTTGGGACAGTGTCGATTACCTCAAGTACATTCGATCGGGGCAGTTAAAGCCAGAAAGGTATGAGCTTGGTGAGGTAATGCGTGGTGATAGAAATGCTGTTATCGAAACGATGCTCTATTCACAGCAGCAAGGCCAAGCCAGCATAAAAATTCCTGGGCGCACTGCTTTGATCAGTACTGAACATGGCTGGCGAGTAGATTTAAAGCAAACTATCGGAAGTACCTTGAAAGAGACCGTTGGTACTGTATTCGACCAGCTTAATAACTTGATGCAAGAAGGCCTTAAGGGCTTTGATAAGCAGCTTTCAGATTCGGTAAAAGAAATTGGTAAGGCGCTGGAAAAAAGTGCCGAAGAGCTCCGGGATGAATTATCGAAGCAGCCCTTCGGTAGTCAACCTCAGCCAGATTCATCCGTTCCAGAAGGCCAGAGAATCTAGCTTTTCGGTGTAATAAACTCACTTTCAAGCGCAATGAAATCGGAAGGAACATCCCAAGCTTGAGGAACCTGTTCTTCGATTAATTGAAAGTCGTATGCAAAAGCAATCAGGGTCGGCTTGCAATTCTCTGTTTTTCTAAATTCAAAGGTGCGATCGTAGAAACCTCCTCCCATGCCAATTCTATTGCCGCATCGGTCAATCGCAACCATCGGCATAATCACGGCGTCTAA
>CALHTA010000067.1 GCA_938038645.1 uncultured Thiotrichaceae bacterium | reverse complement strand
CTCAGTAATTTCGATTTCTAAAAAAGCTGGGGGTATTTGGTTTCTCTGCAATGCCTCTACAACGGTTTGGTAAAAGCTTGAGCGGGTTAACTGAAAGGCTGACATATTTACTGCAACAGTTAACGGATTTCCCGAATCATGCCATTTTTTGCAGTGTAAACAGGCTTCGTTAATGACCCAATCGCCAATGCTGTGAATCAGCGCTGTTGACTCGATGACTGGAATAAACACATCAGGACCTATACCGTCAGCATTCCCTCTGACCCATCTGACTAAAGCCTCTACCCCCTCCACTTTATTGGTCCGCAAATTCACCTTGGGTTGAAAATGTAACTCCAACAAATTATTGCTTATAGCGTTTTTAAGGCAGCTCACAATATTCAAATTGTGCATGTATTCACGATGCAGCTTATAACTATAACGGTAGTAGCTATTTTTGCCAGACTGCTTTGCTTTAATCATGGCAATATCTGCTTTTTTACAAGCACCATTGAAGCTAGATAAGGAATCGCTGATCTTAACGATGCCCAAAGAAGTGGTGACACTAGCTTCAATACCGAGAATAAAATGTGGCTCTGCTAAAGTTTTCAGTAACTTCTCTGCAAACATCCCATCATCAAAATCTTGTTCTGCTCGTATCGCGAGTACAAATTCGTCCCCAGCGAAACGGCAGACAAAGCCATCTTCACCGACTAGTGAATTTAGTCTGACGCTGATGATTTTAAGTAACTCATCGCCAGCATAATGATCGTACAGTGCGTTAATATCTTTAAAATCATCTAAATCCATAAAATAGATGAGGATGCATTCATGACTGAGATTTAACTTTTGAAGTAGCTTTCGATAGCTAATTTCAGCACCATTGCGATTCAACAAGCCCGTTAGGGCGTCAGAACCGGCCAGTTTCTCAATAACAACACGAGACTCGACGACCCTTTGATTTTCTAACTTAAGCTCTTTGAACGAGCGTCTTACGACACTTGCAACGACCCAACAAACACTAAAGGAAAAAGTAGTGAGTAACAGCGCACCAATAACTCGTGGAATAGGGTCAACAATCACGCCCTGAGAGACAGGCATCCCACTATCATGGTAAAGCCCAATTAAAACAATGGCGCACGCCTGAAAAACAAAAATTGAAACATAAACAACACGATGGGCAAATAATGATGTAAATAAGAACAATACAAAGAAACAGGGTATAAACAGACTGTATAAGTCGCCACAAAACCACGTGGTAAGTGCTATCAGTACTGCCCATAAATAAAAGAACGAAGCCGATGCAAGCGCATACCTTCCTTGATGAAGGACCATGAATAGGAGGGATGTAGCAATCAACCCAAAAGAAAATAAGATTAGATCTAATCGAAAATAGAATGAGTTAGTGTCATTTACTGCATTCTGGTCGAACAGAAGCATATAAATAATATAGCCAAGTGCAGCTATCTGTGTCCCCAAAAAAACCTGCTTAAGCTGATGATGAGTGCTTGCTTTCTTTTCCCCCCTAACACTTGGATTTTCCATTAGTGTCCTTAGGACTAACCCTCAACTTCTAAGTACTGCACCTTATCTTTGACACCTTCCCAATCCTTAGCGTCTTCAGGGTGTGGCTTCATTTCTGTAATGACCGGCCATTTAAGGGATAAATCAGCATTCAACTTAATGAAATGAATTTGATCTTCGGGTAGGTCTTCTTCTGCGTAAATCGCATCGATAGGACACTCAGGAACACATAAAGAGCAATCAATGCATTCATCTGGATCAATGACCAAAAAGTTTTCGCCTTCGTGAAAACAATCCACTGGGCACACCTCAACACAGTCAGTGTATTTACACTTAATACAGTTTTCAGTTACAACGAAAGTCATTTATATATCCTAAAAAATTACCGTTTCTCGAATGATATCATTTGCAGCAATTATAGCGACTCGCACACCGGTTTTTTTTCTGAAATAATAAATTACGTATTATCCGTTATTAAGCCGAGTCGCTGGAGCAACATGATGAACAACTTCCCAACCCCTCTTATTTCTGCAGAGCAACTCAAGAAACGTTTAGGAGATGAACGGTTAGTGGTACTCGATGCCAGTTATTTTATGCCAGCAATGCAACGAAATGGCGTGGAAGAGTGGAAAGCTCGCCGTATAGGTAATGCTCAGCATTTTGACTTTGATCAAACCATCTGTGAGCAAGGTGCCGACTACCCTCACACCATGCCTTCACCCGAGCAGTTTGAACGAGATGTTCGAGCGCTTGGTATCAACTCTGATAGTGAAATTGTGGTTTATGACGGCTTAGGCATGTTTGCAAGCCCACGCGTTTGGTGGATGTTTCGAGCGATGGGACATGAAACGGTTGCGATTCTTGATGGGGGACTTCCAGCTTGGGAGTCTGCCGAACTACCGTTAGAAACGGCTGCCCCCATGCCATTACCGCTTGGGAATTTTAACGCTAATTACCAAAATGAGATGTTCAGCGACACTGAGACTGTGCTGATGGCATTACAAGATGACGGCGCTCGAGTACTAGATGCTCGCTCAAATGGCCGGTTTACTGGAAATGAGGCAGAACCACGCGCAGGTTTACGTGGCGGGCATATGCCGGGTGCTAAAAACCTGCCATTCACCGACTTGCTAGATAATGGCTTTATTAAACCAATAGCTGAACTCAAAACACAGTTGGCGGCTGTTGCTAACCCTGATCAACGCTTGATTTTTAGCTGCGGCTCGGGAGTAACCGCTTGCCACCTAGCACTAGCGGCAGAGGTCGCAGGCTATAAAAACTTGTCCGTATATGATGGTTCTTGGTGCGAATGGGGTGCTAGGCCGGAGCTACCAATAGCAACCACTAAGTAGCGTGCATGATTGCCAACAATATCGCCAGCAACCACAAAAATCAGGAGCAAACAATGAGTGAAGGTATACAAGGCAGCTGCATGTGTGGAAGTGTTAGTTATGTCGCAAGCGGTGAAATGCGCCCCATCTGCGCTTGTCATTGCACTCAATGTCGGAAGTTTTCAGGTCACTTTACAACCTCAACCTCATCTGCAAAGAAAGACCTCACCGTCTCTAACACTAATGGCACATTATCTTGGTACAAAACAGACAGTGCCAGCTGGGGGTTTTGCAATCGTTGTGGCAGCAGCCTATTTTTCCAACCTGATGACAATACGAAAAGAACGTCAATTTTCGCTGGGTCGATTGATGGAAAAACGGGTTTAAATTTGGACTCTCAAATGTATTGCGAAAGCAAAGGCGACTACTACGAATTATTAGATGTCGAGACGATAAGCATGGATGATTTAGATTAATATTATGACTTACGACTATATCATTGTTGGTGGCGGCATCGTCGGCGTCTCAACCGCATGGCAGCTCAAACAGCAACTGCCTGACAAGCGCATCTTGTTATTAGAAAAAGAAGACGGTTATTCCCAGCATCAGACAGGTCATAACAGTGGCGTCATTCACGCCGGTGTTTACTATGCCCCCGGCAGTC
>CALHTA010000066.1 GCA_938038645.1 uncultured Thiotrichaceae bacterium | reverse complement strand
TTCGATCCTGTTTACGTTGGCCATTTCAAATGCAACCTAAAACGTATTATTGATTATCCAAATCTATGGCGCTATACAAGACAGTTGTACTCAATTAAGGGAATTGCTGAAACGATCGACATGCAGCAAATCAAGTATCACTATTATGCAAGTCACAAGTCGGTAAACCCAACTGGCGTTGTTCCCGCCGGGCCAGATTTAGACTATTCGATCTAACGGTTGATGTTTTCACGGAAATGCTCAAGCATGAAAAAGTCCTTTTTGTTACAGTTTTTTTGCAGTACACTTAGCAAGTGTCTTTTAGTCTCTTTATGAGTCACATTAAGTTAATCACAATTCAAGAAAGCTTCCAATGAATAGAGAAGACAATTTAGATAAAGCGGGCGCTTCACAGGAAAAAAATTAATAGATAGGTTTTTAACATGAGTCTAAAAAAATATAAAAAAAAGAAACCACAGATAGTTACAGGTGTTCAATTAAAATTGGACACCAAAGGTTTCAATTATATTAAATGGGGTGGTGAGCAGTTTTGTAAACCTGGCGATTGGTTAGTAAATAATCAGGGGGAGTGCTATACGGTTGATCAAGAAAGTTTTGAGCTTACTTATAGTGAAGTTGCCCCGGGCCAGTACATCAAAACTGCACCTATCTGGGCCAAGCAAACGGACACAGCGGGTTTAATTTCTACAAAAGAGGGGAAGTCGGCCTATAAGGCTGGTGACTATATTACTTGCAACAATGCGGATGGAACAGATACTTACACCATTCCTAAAGATCAGTTTGAAAAGACTTACAGCGAAGCCGACTAGCTTAAGACCTTTTAGACACTAGTTTATTTATTGCTGTGATCGTCATTTCTATGATCGCAGCTTTTACCTCTTGAACATTCATCCTTATCATCGTCGTCCTTCTTGTCATCCTCGTCGACAGGGTTTGAATCATCTACTGGTTCTGTTTCGTCATCAGGCTCGACAGGTTTTGTATCATCCGTGTCTTCTGGCGGAGTCGGGATTACAGGTGGAACTGTAGGCGTAGATCGCTGATTATCCCCACCACCTTCTTCACGTGGCGCATTATTTAATGCTGCTTGAGCCTTATCAGCCTCGAATCGTCTTTTTAGAATCTGCTTTTGATCATTTGAAAGCGCCTGATAACGCTTGAAGTTATCACGCAATACTTTCTTTTGGGCTGGAGTTAATTTCTGGAAGCTCAAGAACTCCTTCCTTAATTTTTCCCTTTCAGCCTCTGATAATTTTTTCCACTTTTCGACACGTTTTTTAGCCTTAGCACGTTGCTTCTGGCCCATTGCCTGCCACTGTGCTAAACCTCGAACGATTGACTTCCGTTTTTGCTCGGGTAATTGATCCCAGCTTGACTCGAGTCCTTTGCTCTTAAATATGGACTGCTGTTGCTTATTGAGTTGGTCCCAGGTAAACGCTTGGCCCGCGGCATAAGTTACAGAAAAGAAACTACCAATAAAAAGTAGAGCAATGAGGATTTTAGTTTTCATTATTAACACCTCCCTGTTGCTTTTTGGAGTCATCACCATCTAATAAATCGTCTAAATTGACACCTAATGATTCTAAACCAGCTGTCTCTCCGAGAAATTGCAGGAGATCCAAATCGAAATCCGAGTCGCTGGATGATACATCTTCACTTGCTAAAGCAGCAGAGCATGATGTGAGTAGTATTACCATTAAAAGTAACCTGCTAGCCTTTATTAAGACCATTTTCGTCTTGCTCCATCCAGTTTAAGAACTCGATGTTCTTATATAATTCCCAATCGTCAGATGCTTTGATTATGGATAAGTCTTCTAAAGCAACACTGTCTGCGGTATGGAGCAAACTTGGGTGTTCTTTCTGAGGCTTATCCCAGAGACTAAATGTCACCATAATAGCAAATACACTGGCTAATGTCGGTACACCCCATAGATAGAGAGTGTTCAGAAGCGGCCTGCGAGCGGGAAGTGCTAAAGCTGAACGCCGCACTGCTCTCAATTGTGCGGATACGGATGGGTCAAGCGGCTCGCGTAATTGTTCAACAGCCACAGAAATCCACGGCTCATCTATACTGATTTTGTCTTCATTTTTATCAAAACGGTTCATAATATTCGTTTAGAACCTCCTTTAGTGCGCTAAGGGCACGCGACAAATGTGTTTTTACACTCCCTGCCGAACAGCCCATTATCTTGGCAGTTTCATTTGTGTCAAAGCCTTCAACCATCCGTAACATAAAGGCCTCTTGCTGCCTCAACGGCAACCCACTCAAAGCTTTCTCTATGGAGCTCATCGTTTCAGTATCTTGTAGCAACTGTGCAGGCTGTACGATCTGATCATCTACCCGATCAATATTGTCCGCTTCATTAGTATCATCACTACGGTCAAACCACCCAAACAGACGACGCTTCCTTGTGTTCTTTCGATGGCTATCGGTTATTCGGTTATGCAAAATCGAGAAAAATAGCGTTCTCCACTCTGACTCAGGCCGTTGCTGATATTTTGTCACCAAGCTAATCATAGTATCTTGCACAACATCTAAGGCTTCATCATGATCTGATAAAGCAATAAACGCTATACGATAAGCTTGCTGCTCGACACTGGCTAGAAAGTCATCCATGGGAAGTCTTAAGATTTCTCAAAAAATATTTTTTCCAGCCAATATGTACAGTAAACGTCATTGAACGTTTCTGGTTGACATCGAACTGATATTTGAAAGAATCTTTTGATAGACGGCACCTTTGATTTATAGAGCAACTTTAGTGTGGTGAAAGCGCATGGATTTTAATTTTTTCAAAAAGCGCTTGTGCTTCTTTCGCTAAACTATTGAGTGATTGTGGTATCACTGGATTGTTATTTGAAGGTTTGCCAAAACCCGTGCTTTCCCAAACTGACCCGTACCAATGTTTTGCCCAAACACCATCAAATGGCTTGGGCCCTGCGACCCAACTAAGCATTCTAGGGTCAAAGTCCAAATTTAATGACGAGCAAAGCTTTCTCAGCATAAATTCTGGGTTAGCTAAAATATCGGCACTATCTATGACAACAGGCACTTCACCTGTCATCTCACAAACACGATTAAAAATATCAAGTTGTTCAGCTATACCAATGTCTGAAAGATTTGGGTTTTCTCTTTTGATATTGTAACTAGCAATTACTTTTAGAGGGTCTCTGATCAAAAACACGTTAGTGAGTTTTGCCATCCACTCTCGGTCAAATTCAGGAATCATATGATGAGTCATATGCTTTTGGTAAAACACCTGCTTGCCCTGTGGGACTGGACCGATACAGTAGTCAGCAACCGCTTTATTATCAGTTACACCATCATCAATAATTTCTTGATACAGCGGATGTTTAAGACCCGTCGCATGTAAGTAAGCCGCATAAAAAGGCTCATCTACCACAGAGCAGTCTTGACGCTGCGCAAAGCTAACCATCATTGCCGTTGATAAGTTTCGTGGGCCAGACCACATTGCTATATTCAAATATTTGCCCTCCTTAGACTCACTTATAAAATTGAGTATCGCTTCAAATCATCATGCAATGACTCAGGCAAGCTAAACAATTCTGCTTGCCAACCCAGTGCCCGCGCTGCTTTAACGTTGTCTGGACTATCATCAAAAAACAATATCTTACTTGCCTCTAGTTCAAATTTTTCTTGATGTAGTAGGTATATAGACGGATCTGGTTTAATTAACTTTACTTCACCTGATACAGTAACGCCTCGAGGCAACGCT
>CALHTA010000065.1 GCA_938038645.1 uncultured Thiotrichaceae bacterium | reverse complement strand
ATGCAAGCGTATCGTGAAAAACAACGCAACAAAGCCCACAAGCAAGCAGCTTAGGAGTTCTTATGGCAAACGATTCAATGGTGTTGTTTGAGGTTTTTATTCGTTCACGTCGCGGGCTTGACCATAAACACGTGGGTAGCGTTCACGCCGAAGACTCTGAGCAAGCGTTGGAATATGCACGTGATTGCTACACGCGTCGTAGTGAAGGTGTCAGCATTTGGGTGGTTAAATCAGAAGATATAACCGCCTCACAGGAAGATGATAGCGAGAGCTTCTACGATCCGTCAGATGATAAACCATACCGTCACGCCACTTACTACAAGCTTCCTGAAGCTGTCAATAACATGTAAATGGGTGAACTATGAGTGAAGTAACCAATAATACCGCGATACTAAAATATACCCTGCGGCTCGCTGATGACTCTTTAATCTTGGGACATCGCCTTACCGAGTGGACGAGCCACGGGCCATTCTTAGAAGAAGATATCGCAATGAGTAACGTAGCCTTAGATTACATTGGGCGCGCACGCATGTATTACGGCTACGCTGCTGAGTTGTCAGGCGATGGAAAAACGGAAGATGATTTTGCATTTTTGCGAGACGAGCGAGAGTTTCGTAATTTGCTAATCAATGAGCTACCCCGCGGAGACTTTGCTTACTCGACAGTACGTCAATTGTTTATCGATGTGTTTAACTCGCTGTATCTACCAAAGCTTATGCAGTCGAATGATGAAACGCTTGCCGCGATTGCAGCTAAGGGAATTAAAGAGACACGCTATCATTTACGTCGCAGCCGGGACTGGACTCTTCGCCTAGGAGATGGGACAGCAGAAAGTCATAAGCGTATGCAAAAAGCCATCGACTCACTTTGGGGCTATACCCATGAGCTTTTTGAACTTGATGAGCTTGAACAGCAGTTAGCTGACCAAGGTGTTGGTGTTGATAGCACAGCCTTAAAAGCAGAATGGTTAGCAACGGTAGAAAGCATTTTGAGTGAAGCCACGCTCACTAGACCAGAAGATGATTGGGTAGTAAAAGGTGGTCGTACTGGCTATCACACTGAAAACCTTGGCCACTTACTAACTGAAATGCAGTTTTTACATCGTTCAAACCCTGGTTGTGAGTGGTGACCTCTGCGGCATGGGTTGAGCGTCTGCACCATAGACGGCAATCAGTTCACCAAGAAATTTGGGACTTGCTTGATGAAGTCAAAGATCCTGAAATTCCAGTGGTTAGTATTTGGGATCTAGGGATTTTGTGTGACGTTACTTTAGAGTCTGGGCAATACCTCATTAGCATCACGCCCACCTATTCTGGTTGCCCAGCAATGGATACTATTCGCGCGGATGTTTCCGAAGCTCTTAATAAAGCAGGCATTCAAAATGTCACCGTTAATATGAAGCTAGCGCCAGCTTGGACGACTGACAGCATGTCTCCTTTGGGACGAAAGCAATTATTAGAATACGGTATAGCACCGCCTGAAAACAAAGTCGGCGGCTGTGCCTTAACACCAGAGCAAGGCATTCGCTGTCCTCGTTGTGGGTCAGAGCAAACCGAACGAATCAGTGAGTTTGCATCAACCGCATGCAAAGCCCTCTTCAGGTGCTCAAATTGTTTAGAGCCTTTTGATTACTTCAAACAGATATAGGATGTCCTGATGTCGGATACCCAATTTTATTCGCTAAAAATTGCTGAAGTTCAGGAAGAAACAAACAATGCTGTTTGTGTTAGCTTCGCTGTGCCCGATGATTTGAAAGAGACGTTTCAGTTTATTCAGGGGCAGTTTTTAACGCTTAGAGCAATGATCGATGACGAGGAAGTGCGTCGCTCTTATTCGATTTGCTCGGGTGTGAACGACGGGCATATGCGCGTGGGTATCAAACGTGTTCGCAACGGACAGTTTTCAAACTTCGCGAATGATACGTTTAAAGCTGGCGTAACCGTTGATGTAATGCCGCCACAGGGGAGCTTTCACACTCCATTAGACGCTCGTTCTGCTAAAAACTATATGTGCATTGCTGTGGGGAGTGGCATCACTCCAATCCTTTCAATTCTTAAAACGGTACTGACAGAAGAGCCAAATAGCTTCGTCACCCTAATTTATGGCAATCGGCGCAGCAACTCAGTGATGTTTCGAGATGACTTAAGCTTTGTTAAAAACCGCTACATGGATCGGTTTAAGTGGATCAATATTATGAGCCAAGAAGATCAGGGAACGGACCTGCTGAGCGGCAAAATTAATAATGAAAAGGGCGCCGCACTTCATAAGTCAGGGTTGATCGATATTATCAATACGGATGAAGTTTTTATCTGTGGTCCAGAGTCGATGATGTCTGAAGTGTCTCGTGGTTTCCGTCGTTCAGGAATAAGCGAAGACAACATTCACTACGAGCTATTTGCTAACTCAGCTGAAGATGCTGCTGAAATGCTTGAGCGATCTAAACAGCGTGTAGAAACTTATGGTGAAGAGAAGGTCTGTAAAGTCACCGTGGTTGCAGATAGCCGTTCGACTAGTTTTGACTTGGCGACAGTGGGTGAGAACATACTAGATGCTGGAATGGATCATGGAATGGAGTTGCCTTATGCCTGTAAAGCGGGGGTATGTTCAACCTGTAAAGCCAAGTTGATTAGTGGCGAAGTAGAAATGGATCTTACGCATGGACTGGAAAAACATGAGATTGACGCGGGGTATATTCTGACTTGCCAAGCACATCCCGTGTCAGATGAAGTTGTAGTAGATTTTGATCAGCGTTGATGAACTGCGATAATTGATCAATGACAAAACAACATCTGCTGGTCGATCTTTCAAGCCATGGCTTTGGTCACTTTGCTCAAACCTCGATGGTGCTCAATGCCCTGCATAGCTTAGAGCCGACGCTTAACATTACGGTTCGTGGCAC
>CALHTA010000064.1 GCA_938038645.1 uncultured Thiotrichaceae bacterium | reverse complement strand
CCACTCATGTTAATTCGCATCTGGGAAGGAGGAATGAGCTTCCACGGTGGTCTTATCGGTGTGGGTATTGCATCCTGGTTGCTAGCTCGCAAATTTAAACTTCCTTTGTTGAAAGTTTCTGACTTTGTCGTTCCTCTTGTTCCTCTTGGACTGTGCGCGGGTAGAATCGGTAACTTTATCAATGCTGAGCTTTGGGGACGCCCAACGGATGTATCTTGGGGAATGGTTTTCCCTAACGTTGACGCATTGGCTCGTCACCCTTCACAGCTTTATCAAGCCGCGCTTGAAGGTTTGGCGCTATTTGTTATCGTCTGGCTATACTCAAGCAAACCGCGCCCAATGGGTGCAGTGACAGGGCTTTTCTTAGTTGGATATGCCATCGCCAGAATCATAGTCGAATTCTTCCGAGTGCCAGATGCACACATTGGCTTTGTAGCATTTCAGTGGATGACTCAAGGGCAGCTACTTTCAATTCCTATGCTACTCGTAGGCCTCGGCTTAATTTGGTGGGGCTATAAAAAGCACCCTGTCAAAGACTAGGTTTACAGCTTATGAAGCAATATCTCGATTTAATGCGTCATGTGCAAGAAAACGGCACGGTTAAAACCGACCGTACGGGCACCGGCACAACCTCTGTCTTTGGCCATCAAGCACGTTATGATTTAAGCGAAGGCTTTCCTTTAGTCACCACAAAGAAACTCCACCTCCGTTCAATCATTCATGAACTACTTTGGTTCCTCAAGGGCGATAGCAATATTGCTTACCTGAAGGAAAACGGCGTTTCAATCTGGGATGAGTGGGCTGATGAGAACGGCGATTTAGGCCCTGTTTACGGTGTTCAGTGGCGTTCATGGCCAACGCCTGATGGAGAGCATATTGACCAGATCACGCAAATTATTGATCAGATCAAAAACACTCCTGACTCTAGAAGAATCATTGTTAGCGCTTGGAATGTAAGCTTGGTCAATCAGATGGCGTTGCCACCCTGTCATGCCCTATTCCAGTTTTACGTTGCTGACGGCAAGCTGTCTTGCCAGTTGTATCAACGCAGTGCGGACATATTCTTAGGCGTGCCGTTTAATATTGCATCCTATGCTTTATTAACAATGATGATTGCTCAAGTCTGTGACTTAGAATATGGCGACTTCATTCATACGCTTGGGGATGCGCATCTCTACAGTAACCACATGGATCAAGTTGAAACACAGCTCGCTAGGGAACCTAAGGCGTTGCCAACGATGAAGATTAATCCCGAAGTGAAGGATATCTTTGGGTTTGTGTATGAAGATTTCGAGCTCGAGGGCTATGAGCCTCATCCTCACATCAAAGCCCCCGTTGCTGTTTAACCAAACTACTCTTCGTCTTCCTCTTCAATTACCGTAATCGACACATCGATTGAGTTATTTCTAAGGTTTTCTGCCGCACGCTGAAGCTCTTCTAAGCCTTCAGTTGCGCGCCCTTTGATGACATTAAGGAATTCATCCTCGCCTCCATCCACTGCTTTTCCCAGCAGGTCTGAGTGCATACTGAGTATTTCCAAACCGGCATCATTGAAGATAGCCATACAGTAAGAAAAAACACCAATTTTATCAGCGCCATGAACATGAATTGAGACATCTGGAAATTTGTGACAAAACTCAAATTTATCAACGGCATCAACCGTTAGGCTGAGATCAAATTTCTCAACAATGGGATCAAGGTATCCGCGAAGCTCATTGCTACTTGCATCGGTGTCGATCACCATCATAATGCCAAAATGATCACCCAGCGTTTGCGTTGAAATGGCTACCAGATCGCATCCTTCCTGAGCGATATCGGTAGATAAACGTCTTACAATGGACAGTGAACGGCCCGTTCCTAAGACTCCTACCCGATAGGTATTATTCATTTTAAATCACTCCTTTATTCGCAACATGTGTGATTGAGCAAACAGTTATTCTAACACTAAGCGATAGTGTTTATAATGAGAAGTATTTATATCAACTAAAATAATGGATGCATGTGTCTCTAAATAACCCACTAATGGAGTCCGTTACTACCCTAAAAGGTGTAGGGCCAAAGATGGCGGAAAACCTCCAGAAGCTGGATATTCACTGTATTCAAGACCTGCTTTTTCATCTCCCATCTCAATATCAGGATCGTACCAGAGTTCAGCCGATTTCATCGCTGCAGGGTGGAAGAAATGTACTGGTCGAAGGTGAGGTTGAAAAAACAGACGTGGTCTTTCGCGGTCGACGCATGATGCTATCGCGTATCAGTGATGGCACAGGAAAACTTACCTTACGCTTCTTCTATTTTGGCGCCGCTCAACAACGTGGTCTAAGTGAAGGCGTTCGCATCCGATGCTTTGGTGAAATTAGTCAGTCAATGCATCAGTTAGAAATGATTCATCCTGAATACACACTGCTAAACCAAGCAAATCCGCTGCCATTAGAAAAAACCTTAACCGCTATTTACCCTGCCACAAAAGGCTTACAACAGCGAAGCTTAAGAAGACTAATTACTACCGCTTTAAAAGAAGTCGCTGGCTTGCCAGACTTTTTACCGTTAGCCATACGTCGTGATCGCAAAATGCCTGAACTATTAATGGCGCTTCGGCAAATCCATCAACCTGATGCTGAAAGCAGCCAAGCGCTGCTCAACGCTTATCATCCCGCAATAAAAAGGCTAGCCTTCGAAGAATTGTTAGCCCATCAACTAAGCTTGAGGCAGTTTCGTTTACAAAGCCGCGAAGTAGCGGGTATTGCCATGAACACTCAAGGCAAACAACTGCAGGCACTTCAAGACTCATTACCCTTTACTCTCACTAATGCACAGCAACGTGTTATTGCTGAATTACGCTATGATCTTGCGCAAGCCACACCCATGTCACGATTGGTTCAAGGTGATGTGGGTTCGGGTAAAACCTTGGTTGCCGCAGCGGCTGCATTAGTTGCAATCGAAGCAGGCTTTCAAGTCGCACTAATGGCACCTACAGAAATACTTGCAGAACAACATCTTCGCTGTTTTACCGAATGGTTCGAACCATTAGGGCTTAACGTTGGTAACCTTGCCGGAAAACAGAAAGCAAAAGAGCGCCGTGACCAAAACGAAAGAGCTGCACTAGGCATGAGCCACATCGTTGTGGGCACCCACGCCCTATTTCAAGATGACGTTGTATTCGCAAAATTAGGGCTAGTCATTATTGATGAGCAACATCGTTTTGGCGTCAGCCAAAGGCTAGCATTAAGGGACAAAGGTAAACCTGAGTTTGGCTATCCACATCAGCTAATAATGACAGCAACTCCTATCCCTAGAACCTTAGCCATGACGGCTTATGCCGATATGGATTATTCCGTCATTGATGAGCTACCGCCAGGTCGCACCCCCATCAAAACAGTCGTTATCGCTAATAGTCGTCGCAATGAAATTATTGGGCGTATACAAGCAGTCTGCGCTGATGGTGCTCAAGTGTATTGGGTGTGTACCCTCATCGAGGAATCAGAAACGCTACAGTGTGAAAATGCTGAGCAAACGCATGAAATGCTTCAGGAACAGCTACCCGGCATACCAATCGGTTTGGTTCACGGTCGTATGTCAGCGATCGAAAAGCAGGAAGTGATGCAGCAGTTTAAAAGTGGTGAACTGTCACTGCTAGTGGCAACCACCGTCATCGAAGTGGGCGTTGATGTGCCGAATGCCAGTTTGATGATTATAGAAAACGCCGAACGTTTAGGTTTGGCCCAGCTACATCAACTAAGAGGTCGAGTGGGGCGAGGCGCAGCCGCTAGCAGCTGCGTACTGATGTATCAAACACCGCTATCTAAAATTGCGCGAAAGCGTCTAGATGCACTACGAAACAGCAACGATGGTTTTGAAATTGCCCGAATCGATTTAGAAATCCGTGGACCCGGTGAGGTGTTTGGAACCAGACAAACCGGTGAATTGCAATTTCGCATCGCTGATTTATCTAGAGATGAAGTCATGTTGCCTGAAGTTCAGGAAACAGCTGACTTGTTATTGTCCGAACATCCTGAAACAATTCAACCCCTGATTGATCGTTGGATAAGGCAGTCCTCTGTCTTCGTGCAAGTCTAAAACTTTATGATAAAAAGCTCTCAAGCCTTACCCATTGATACACTATATTCTGTCAATACGCCGGAAGGTATTGCCCTGAAACTGGCTCCCGCAGGCCCTGTATTACGCTTTTATGCGTGGTTAGTCGATACGTTAATACGCACCACAGTGATTATTACTATCGCGGCGGTGTTAGGCTTTATGGGCAGAACAGGCAGCGGGATTACGCTGATTTTAGTTTTCCTTATAGAGTGGTTCTACCCGGTTTACTTTGAGCTATTTCATCAAGGAAAAACACCTGGAAAGTCCATGTTTGGCTTATTTGTCGCCCAAGAAAATGCGAGCCCTGTTACGCCTGCGGCTTCGCTGATTAGAAACTTATTGCGTTTTGTGGACTTTTTACCGTTTGCCTATGGCTTTGGTTTGCTCTGCATTATGAGTAACAAACGCTTCCAAAGAATTGGAGATATTGTGGCAGGCACGGTGGTGCTACACAAAGACAGTATCCAAAAAAATGCCAATCAAACAGAGGTCACACCGGTTGCTCCACCAAGGCCGTTGCAATTGAGTGAGCAACAGGCACTTATTCAATTTTATCAACGTCGACATTTACTAAGCGATGAACGCGCTGAAGAACTAGCAAAATTTTCAGGGCCGCTAGTCAATGAACAATCTGCGGCAGCTGATTATTTGTCAGGGATGGGACGCTGGATAATGGGTAAGCGATGAGCTCAGGTAGACAAGAACAATTCACCCAGCGCCACGAAGCAATTTGGCAGCACTTTGAACGGGTACTCGATTACCAGAGCCTGTCCTGGCGGCATAAACGCAAAGCTGAAAAACCAGAAGCCTTGGATTTACCCACGACCTACCGCCAAATTTGTCAGCACTATGCCTTAGCTAATTCAAGAATGTATAGCCCAATACTCGTCGAACGTTTGAATCGGATGGTGGTTCGTGGTCATCAAGCGCTTTATGGAAGTCGTAGCCAGTTTCTAAAATCAATACTGGGGTTCTTTGCTGGTGAATTCCCACAGTTAGTGAGGCAAGAATGGCGCGTCATGGCCGTATCTTCTGCCCTATTCTACGTGCCCTTTTTCCTCATGATTCTGCTCATTCAAATGAAACCTGAGTTAGTGTTTAGCACGCTAGACACTGAGATGGTACGTAATGTCGAAGCCATGTATGACCCAAGCAACCGTATCTTGGGAAGAGA
>CALHTA010000063.1 GCA_938038645.1 uncultured Thiotrichaceae bacterium | reverse complement strand
TATTTCAACGATCTAGATACAGCTGTCGATGAATTAGAAGTTGCCCGTGAGATTTTGAAAACGGCTAAAATGCAATCGCCGCACCTCAACTTTGTCGCGTCTGAAATTGACCTAGATCTCATGGAAACCTATGTGACCGCTAATATTGATTACGACACATTTACAGCACTTCATGAAGACATTAACACGAGTGGTTTGCTAACCGACGGTTACAAACAAATCAAAGATACCCTTGCGGGCATTTACTACTTACAAAATGAAAAAAACGCGAAAGCTGCCGTCGCTCTGAGCAATGTAGCCACACGTTTTAAGCACCTTCCCGAGTATATTTGCAGCTGGGATTGGTCAGGCTTTCAACGCGGCCTTTCCGACTCGATTAAAGATCCTATTGCTCGCCAAAAAGCCGACCAACTTGTGGTAGCCACCAACTGTTATGTTCCTCAAACTATCGACGAGCGTATTCAGAAAGTAAACGAAGTATTGCTATGGCTAAAACGGTAAGGTGACGGGATTATGATTGATAGTCTTCTACTCAAATTAGTCAACCGTCCGGGTGAAGCTAAAAACCTAGACGCCATGCAAGCGGATCGTTTTGAAAGTCCCGACTTCTACTCGTCTTGGATTTCACCCCTGCGTTATCTTTTGGCTGCGCGCTACCTCAAGCATAAAACCGCCATTATTGAGTCTTTTACTGAGCAAGGGATTTATCCCGTTCACCAATCAGAATACATCCCAACACTCAAAGCACGTTTGGAAGAAAAGGCATGGTTTGGTTGGCTAAAAAATCCAGGGTATTGGTTTTCACCATTTTCTAGCATCGTTTTTTACCCATTATTAATCGCCGCTTTGATTTTTGGCAGCTGGCATCTACACCAATGGTATCTCAACAAGAACGTGCATTTAGCACTGGCTGACCGCATGCCTTTCTACTCCGAACTGCTACATCGCACTCAAGTTGCAAAGCAACACCAGCGTTTTGACTTGGCTGAAGAGTTTCTGGAGCAGGCTAAACAAGAGCGAAACAACATAGTAAGCTTAGTTCCTGACAAAGGTATTGTGCGCCAGCAGTTAAAGACAGCGCTGGATAGCATGCAAGATGATGAGCAAGATAATTCGCAAATCATGGTGCATTTCAAAAATCTAAACCTAGAACTTGATAAGCAAAAGATCCCCTATTATGTGTCACCCAAACTCTTTAGCACCGCATGCAGCAGCCTTGCTCCAAGTAGAGATGCTGGTCAAATCGACATGTTTAATACCCTGAAAGATTTGTTTGAAGAAAAAAACCCAACCAGCAGTTTATCGATGTGTCGAACTGGGATCATCACTGTTTACAATGTTACCGATCGCCGTGGTCTCGATTATCTTCAATCAGAAAATATCGCTAACGCCGTAGAGGACGCCATTCCATCCGGCGAGCCAGATGATAAAGCCGCCACAGATAACGAAGAACTTCCATTATTTCATGTGACTCGCGCCGATAGAGTACCTGCTGCAGATGGTGCACTGGGTTTAACGTTCAAAAACCAAGGCGTTGGCTCTATTATCTTGCTAGATCAAATTAAACGATTCGCTGAAGAATCCGTACTGCCAGCACTGACCTTTCAAGGCCGAAGCTTTATTATTCCGTATTGGCTACAAGGCTATTACGACATTGAAGAGAGCATCACCAAAAACTACAAATCAGACTTAGCGGATCTGTTTTCCGATCCTGAGTCGCTTCAGTTACTTCGGGCGGCAGCCAAAGAAATGCTGCTCGATCAGAAGCACTTGGCGGCCTCACGTATGCAACAAACCTTGCAACGCTCAATGCCTGGTAATCCATCGTCGCAAGGTACGCTAAGCGGAGGACTTGATGCATTGAGCTCTATGATGGCAATCGATAGCAAGGAAGTTAATCCTGCTCAAAAAGCTGCCAAAATTGAAATTGATGCACTCACTGAAAGCCTGCTACCTAGCATCGAGTATCACGAGGCCTATCACCAAATCGTCAAAGACGACTGGGTAACGCCGTCTTGGGTCCCCATTAAATTTGAAAAGCTTAGCGAACAGGGCATTGAGTCAAGTCTTGAAGAGCTGGGCGCTTATTTAACCCAGTTGGTTTATACCAACACCGGTCATAAGATCTGGCTAACTAAGTTGTTATTGTTCTCTTTAAACTCAATGACTAAAGATCAGCCTGAGTACTATGCTTCGTCGCTAATATTCTCAGCAATGCGTGATCTTTACCTGATGAGAAATATTGAACCTAACTTTGAATTGACCATAGATGAGAAGGTTGCAATCTACGAAGCACTGTCTACATACAGCCCTATGGAGCTAAATCAACTCGCAGAACAGGCTTTTGAAGAATTATTTGAACGCCCAGTGGTGAGATTGGAATAAATTAGTTAGTATAAGGGGCTATCAAATTGCCTAGGGGATGGCAAATGAATATAAAAACAAGTAAAAAACTATCACTACTCATCGTATTCTCATTAACTGCAGCTTGTAGCTCGTCAGGTGGCTCTAGATTAGGTGGCCAATTATCACCTGGAAGTCAAGGGACTAGCAGCTCGAGTGCTGCCGGTGGGCAATCCATGCCGGGTAGCCAACTAATGGGAAGACAGGGGACGGCTAAAAAAGTTGCTACGACTAATAATACGGTAAACAAGCTACCAACTGTTCCAAAGACTAACGCGAACATGCGTAAGATAGTGCTAAAAGCACCACCGAAACCTATTGCACCAACAACCGTTAATAGACAACCTACACGAGTACAAACCGGCTCAACAGTTGGTGTAACTACATCAAAACCTGTAATGGCGCCTAAACGTACTAACACGACGACTAAGGTCATGACAAAACCTATGCCAGTTGTGAGTCGTACCGTACCTCGTACAGCGCCACGCAAACCGGTGGTGACTCAGCCTTATCGGGCTCCAGTGGTTAAGCAACCTGCGCGTGTAGTACCGACAGTGGCGAAGCCAAAACCACAAAGCACCGTGCGTAGGTTAACGCTTAATGGCAGTACGAACTTTAAAAGCGGAAGCTCTCGTTTAACTAACGAAGGCCAAACCAAACTGCTAGGTTTAGCGCTTTCGCTTCAAGAAGGTAATACACGCATCAACCAATTGCTGATTGAAGGCCACACCGACAGTGTTGGTGACGCTGCAATGAACCAAGTATTGTCGCTAAAACGTGCTAATGCCGTTGCAGAATACCTAGCCAAGCAAGGCGGGTTTGCACGCTCTTCAATGCGCACTGTTGGTCTTGGTGAGAGCAAGCCAGTTGCAAGCAACAAGACTCGCAAAGGTCGCGCGCTAAATAGACGCGTTGAAATTACCGCGACTGGGACACGTCAGATTAATCGCTAATCTGTACTAGCTATTGGAAATCTGGGTATGACAACCTCCGCAACGACTCTGCGCGTCGTCATACCCAGGCCCCTTTATCAGGCCTACGATTATGATTGTTCCGAGCAACCGCTTCCTGACGTTGGCTGCAGAGTAAGGGTCCCACTCGGACCGCATAGTTTAGTCGGTATTGTTGTCGAACGCGGTGTGACAAGTGAATTCGACACGCTACGACCGATTGAAGCCATTCTTGATACCCACCCACTTTTTGATAGGCAACTCCTTGAGCTATTACAGTGGGCGAGTGTTTATTATCACCATCCTATCGGGGAAGTGCTGTTTGCCTCGCTTCCTAAACGACTGCGCAAAGGCTTACCGCTATTACAAAACTTCGCTTGGCACTTAAATTGCGATGACTTAACAGTCGCTAGACAAGAAACTAAGCGCGCTAAAAGACAGTCGGAGCTACTTGAGCAACTCGCCGTCAATAGCCTGACCGAAGCCCAGCTCACTAGCCTACACCTTGGAAAGTGGCGCAGCCCAATGAAAGCATTGGCAGAGAAAGGCTTTGCCCGTCGTGAAGTTGTGGCGCCTAAAGCGCGCAATCAATCACTGGAACACCCAAACCAACATTTAATTACGCTGAGTGAAGAACAAGAACAGTGCATGACTCAGCTGCTGGCGAATATTACAGAGTCACCCTTAAAGCCTGTTTTAGTGCATGGCATAACCGGCAGCGGCAAGACCGAGATTTATCTGCGAGCAATCAAATCAGTGTTAACTCAAGGCAAGCAAGCCTTGTTAATGATCCCTGAGATTGGACTAACCCCACAGCTATTTCAGCGATTCTGTGACTTCTTTCCGAATCAAACCGTCGTTGCACTGCACTCCGGCTTAAATGATTTGGAACGAGCGCAAAACTGGCAGTCCGCGCACACGGGTGAAGCTGATATCGTCGTTGGTACTCGCTCATCAATATTTTGCGGGTTTCAAAACTTGGGCATGATCATCATTGATGAAGAACATGATGGATCATTTAAGCAACAGGAAACTTTCAAGTATCACGCACGAGACCTAGCCGTTAAACGCGCCTCACAGCTTAAAATCCCCATCATTTTAGGCAGCGCAACACCGGCATTAGAAACACTACTCAACGCCGAGCGCAAACGGTATCACTACCTCTTACTCAACCAAAGACCCGGCTCAAGAACACGGCCAAAAACCAAGTTAATAGATACCCGCGACCAAACCCTAGACGCTGGCGTCTCTAAAAGCCTTTTGGCTGAAGTGGATAACCAGATAAAAGATGGCAATCAGGTCATGTTATTCCTGAATCGTCGCGGTTTTGCTCCGGTATTACTTTGCACCCAATGCGGCTGGCATGCGATCTGTCCTGCGTGTGACGCTGATATGACCTTTCACTCGTCCCGACACAAGGTTATTTGTCACCATTGTGATTTCCAACAAACCGTTAGCTCACAGTGCCCATCCTGTAAAAATCCACAGCTAAGCACTCAAGGTCACGGAACTGAGCGCGTTGAAAACCTGCTGTGCGCAAACTTTCCAGACACGCTGGTGGTAAGAATTGACCGAGACACCACCAGCCGCAAAGGCGAGCTTGCCAAAAAGCTAGATATTGTCAGGTCAGGCAAACCGGTTATTTTGATCGGTACCCAAATGTTAACCAAAGGCCATGACTTCCCCAACCTAACCTTAGTCGGCATTTTGGATATCGACCAAGCACTTTTCAGCGCAGACTATCGCGCTCAGGAACAATTAGCTCAACAGGTTGTCCAAGTCAGTGGACGCGCTGGAAGGGGAGATAAACCAGGTCTAGTTGTCTTACAAACTAGCCAACCAGAACACCCGATGCTGAACCAATTGCTGAGTAAAGGCTACCGAGCTGTAGCTCAACAATTTTTAGTAGAGCGACAAGCTTGGCAATATCCCCCGTTTGGTTTCCAAGCGTTGGTCAGAGCAAATGCACCACCTTTCGAAGTGGGTCTGGTGTTTTTGCAGACATTAAAGAATGATCTCAAACCTGTGCTTGAAGCGGGCCAGGGTGATGTGAATTTAATGGGACCGATGCCTTCACCGCTAGAAAAAAGAGCGAACCGATATCGCTACCAGCTTTTAGTAAGTTCAACTCGTCGCTCTTCGCTACATTGCTTTTTGGATCAGCTAATTAGCGCGATTCAAAGCATAAAAAAACCGAAAGAATTGCGCTTCACAGTTGATGTTGATCCTACAAACTTTATGTAAGTTCATGTTTATTTTGAATTAATCGTGTATTTTTTTCTTGCCAGTTAGCACTGCTAATGGCACTATGCTTAAAAACCATAACTAAAACGGATTTAAGATTCTGTCATGCAAAAAGATTTTAAAACAGCAAAGCCAACAGATTCCGGCTACAAAACCGGCATGGTATGGATGTTAACTGGGGTATGCATGGGGCTACTAGTGGGTCTAAGTATGTACTTCTACGCAAACCGTCATGCACCTCTGTTTGCAACAGCAAATGCTGCGATGGTTGCTAAAGACCCAGCCACGTTAACTAATGCCGAAAAGGCAGCGATTGCTAATGCTCAAACTACTGATGCGTTGGTAAAGCAGGCAGAAAACACTGGTCCAACACCACTGCCTGAAGTATTGGATGAGCCTGCACCAAAGAAGCGCGCTATCTTCAGCTTCCACGCTGTTTTACCAAACATCGATATGCCGGTAAAACCACGTACCGTTGTTTTAGCTAAGGCTGAACCTTTGAATGCTGCTTCTGGCGACTATATGTTGCAAATTGCATCGTTTCGAAAAGAGTCTCAGGCGGATCGTTCCTTAAGTAAACTCAATGCGCTTGGCGTAAACTCAAACGTACAAAAATTTACGAGCAAAGGAAAAACTTGGTACCGCGTAATTGCTGGCCCAGTCACTGAATCTCGCCTTCCAGATTGGAAAAAACAAGTTAAAAGATTGGGCTATAATCCACTTGTTAGAAAAGTAAAATAGTATGCTATAGTTCATTGTTTACGTTATCGGCAACGTGCTAACTGCCGATAACAACATGAAGATAGCTGGGTTGATCTGCAATAAAAATAACAAGAATCTGAGAATAATTCTCTCAAGCAGCCGTTTTCCAAATTCGAGGTTTAAAATCGCGTGAGTAGTAATACCGTCCAATCAGGGGTAATGACGGAAATTAGGCAGGGACAGGTATCCACCTTATTTCGCAAAACAACCCTCGGCTTTTGGGGCAACATCGTCCTTGCAGCCATTTACTCAGCTTTTTTTGTATTATTCCGACCAACGAACGGCGATATAGACTCGGACAGTTCTCTAAATTACCTTTTCATTTGGTTGGTTCTACTCGTTGCTGTTTGCTTATATCGCCGGCACATCACAAAGCAATTTGATCCTAATGAACACCGTGAACCCACGCAGCTTGCCTTGTGGGCTAACAAACACATCTTGCTCACAACCGTGATTAACACAATCTGGGGAGCAGCTGGTTTCATACTTGTTTACGATCACCCTTCTAATCACTTTATGATTGTGGGTGTATTGTTTAGCGTGCTGATGCTATCCATTCCTGTGTTGTCTATTTCAAGATTTGCATTCAATATTCAAGTCGTAGCCGTATTAACCCCAATCATTATCTATTTATTTAACAACTACTCGATAGTGAATGAATACGTCATGATTCCGATGGCTGTTCTGATATTAGCAGCAACATTTTTAACAGTTTCCGGCTACATCCATAGGATGCTAATGGAGTTAAGAGATTCTCAATCTTCACTTCGAAAGCAAGCTAACACAGACACGCTTACACAGATTGCTAACCGCCGCTATTTCGACCAAACCTTCAAAAACGAATGGCGTCGCACTACCCGTGACGGTATTCCTATATCAATGTTGCTAGTCGATATCGACTTCTTCAAAGAATATAATGAAAGCCAAGGCCAACGTGCTGGTGACAACTGCTTAAAGTCGATTGCTGCCTGCATGGAAGTTGTCACTCGTCGACCAGCAGATTTAGCCGCACGTTACGGTGGAGAAGAGTTTGCTGTATTGCTGCCTAATACTTCCATGGAAAATGCGGCCATGCTGGGTGAGCGTTTACGTGCCAAAGTAGAGTCGCTGCAATTACCTCACCCCACTTCAGATCACAAGATAGTTACCGTTAGTGTCGGTGTCTCCTGTTGCGTCACACCTGACCTAGATGGTAAAGCGGATGACGAAGAGGTTGAAGTCATGTACCCTGCGATGCTTATGAACGCCGCTGATAACGCGATGTTCCTGGCAAAGCAACAGGGACGTAATCGGGTTGCAGAACAAAAATGTGGCGAACAACGATTGGCCCAAGTACTGCAAAAATATGCCGCAAAAGAAGCTTCAAGAACTTAAAAAATTACTCACAAAATGCCAACGATCGAAGCGCTTTAAACTATCGCTTCGGTTACAGCGCGTCCAGAAAAAACCAACGGATGATGCCATTGAAGCCCTGCAGCGAGTCATTGAAGCTTCCTGCGCCACTCGCCAAAGACGCTTAGATAACCTCCCAACGCCAAGCTA
>CALHTA010000062.1 GCA_938038645.1 uncultured Thiotrichaceae bacterium | reverse complement strand
AAGAAGCGGCCTAAGTGATTGTAATGTCGATCGATTAGCCTACAGCTGCACCCAGTTTGAAGATTGGTAGGTACATAGCGATAACCAATCCACCAATAATGACACCAAGAACAGCCATTACTAATGGTTCAATCTGCTTAGATAAAGTATCTACTAAGTCATCAACCTGTTCTTCAAAGTACTCAGCAACCTTATTTAACATTTCTTCCAATCGGCCTGACTCTTCACCAATTTTAGTCATTTGAACAACCATACTAGGAAAGCGTTGGGTAGTAAGCATTGAGGTGTTTAATTGTACACCTTTTGATATGTCTTCTTTTATTTGAAGCGTAGCATTTTGGAACAAACGGTTACCGGTACTTCCTGCAACCGAGTCCATTGCTTCAACCATCGGTACACCGGCTGCAAACATGGTCGCCAACGTTCTAGCGAAACGAGCAATGGCGGACTTTTCAATAATAACGCCCATTACAGGGAGCTTAAGGACTAAGCTGTCAATAAAGACATTGAATTTTTCTGAACGCAGTTTTGCCTGTTTAAATGCAATACCAGCAACGATTAAGAATAATAAAGGTTGCCACCAAGAAGCTTGTAGCCATTCAGAAAGCCCAATAACCCAAAGTGTAAAGGCTGGAAGGTCTGCGCCAAAACTCTCAAATATACTTTTAAACTGAGGAATTACCCAGATTAACATGATGCATGAAACCACGGCTGCCATGATCAAAACCATTAATGGGTACATCATGGCTTTTTTGACTTTCGACTTCATTGACTCACTTTTTTCTTTGTAAGTCGCAATCTTTTCCAGCATATCCTCCAAAGATCCAGAATGCTCACCCGCTTTAACCAAGCTTACAAAGAGATCATCGAAGTATTTTGGGTGATTGCCTAATGCGGTTCCAAGGTCAGCTCCGCCTTCAATATCTTGGCGAATTTTCTTAATCAGGTCTTGCATGCCGGCTTTTTCGTGACCATTGCTGATCAATTCTAGCGACTGAACCAAGGGTACCCCAGAACGCATCATGGCAGTAAGTTGGCGTGCAAAGTAGGCGATATCCGCAGGACCAATGCTCGATCCAAACATTGGTTTACGTTTTGCTTTAATAACTTTGGGCTGAATGCCTCGGCGACGCAAAGTCGCACGCAGCATGTTTACATTTGCGGCCTGTTCTTCTCCGCGAACTTTGACGCCCGCTTTATTTTTACCTTCCCAAATAAAAATTGGGGGATCTTTGATTGGCGCTTTTTTTGCTATTGTTGCCATAGTTTAATCCTTTGTTACGCGTTCAACTTCAGCAATGGTGGTAACACCTTGTCGAACCTTTTCTAAAGCCGATTGGCGTAAGTCGTTAACGTTTTCTTCTTGTGCTAATTTAGCAAGTTCTAAGGCATTACCATTTTCCATAACCAGCTTTCCCATTCTGGGGGAGATTGGCATGACTTGGTAAATACCGACACGTCCTTTGTAGCCATTTGAGCATTCTCCACACCCATCAGCTTCGTAGATTTTCAACGACTCTACCTCTTCTTCCTTAAATCCTGCATGAATCAGGGCTTCCGGTGGGATGTCAGATGGTTTTTTGCAGCTTTTACATAACCTTCTAGCGAGTCGTTGAGCGATGATTAAATGAACGGTAGAGGCGATGTTAAACGGTGGGATTCCCATGTTTAACAATCGAGTTAAAGTTTCAGGTGCGCTGTTAGTGTGAAGTGTCGAGAGAACCAAGTGACCTGTCTGGGCCGCTTTAATTGATATTTCAGCCGTTTCTAAGTCACGTATCTCACCCACCATGATGATATCGGGATCTTGTCGTAGAAAGGCTCTCAAAGCACTTGAAAACGTTAGTCCCACTTTTTCATTAACATTAACTTGATTAATCCCAGGGACTTGAATTTCGGCTGGGTCTTCAGCGGTAGAAATATTTTTTTCAGAGGTGTTCAGAACATTTAGGCAAGCGTAAAGCGTAACCGTTTTACCACTTCCCGTCGGGCCAGTTACCAGCATCATCCCATCGGGTTTAGCTATAGACTCCATAAGGTCTTTCGTTTGTTTTTCATCAAACCCAAGGTTATCGATTCCTAGCGCTGCCGTATCTGAGTCTAATATCCGCATGACGATTTTTTCGCCATAGAGCGTTGGTAAAGTATTTACACGAAAGTCGATAAATTTTTCATCACCCACCTGAAAGTGAATTCGCCCATCTTGTGGGATGCGTCGCTCAGATGAGTTGAGCTCAGACATGACCTTGATACGAGAAGTTAGTTTCCGAGCAATTGTTTTGGGCGGCATACTAACCACCTGTAAGATGCCATCAATTCTAAAGCGAACACGTAGGATTTTTTCATACGGCTCGATATGGATATCTGAAACGCCTTTTTTGATCGCATGAGACAAAAGTTCGTTAACGAATTTAGTAACATCGACGCCAGAGTCATCTTTCTCATCATCGCGGCGTTCTAGTGTTTTAGTGCCAACAACCAAGTCTTGGCTGTGTGCTTCTGAGGTAATCACTAGTCCTGCTGCGATACCATCGCTACCGTCAGAGCCATAGACGATTTTCTGTAATTTTGAGTGCTCGACTATAACCGGTTCTGGTACCAGTTTAGTCATCACTTTTATATCATTGAGTTCAAAGCTGTAGTGGGGGTCAGATACCGCTATAATTAGCGCGCCACCAATAGTAAATAAGGGTACGGCCATTAACTTGCGCATCATGTCTTCGGAAATGAGCTGTTTCATTTCAGTCGAAATTTTTATGGCGTCTAGGTCAACAAGGCTCATACCATACTGATTGCTACACGCTTGGGCGAGCTCACCAGAATCCACCAATTGCCGTTCTAGCATATAGGTAACGATTGGTTTTTTTTGATTAGAAGACTCTTTGACAGCACGTAATGCAGCTTCACGTTTTAGTTTGCCGGAATTAACAAACTGCTGGACGATAGATGGCAACGTTGTTTCAGTGCTTGTAGTCATATGATTAGGGTGAAAGTCAGTTATTTTTATGATTATGACAGTCATGCTACGACTATTTTAATACAGTTTAAAGCAGTCTCAGACAGTCGGTTAAATGCTTGAGTATGCTATTATTGAAAAATAAAATAACGTAGATAGATGTCATGTCGGTAGCTATACAATTAGTGTGGTTGGGTAAAAAATAATGAATAGAATTATTGGCATAGACCCAGGTTCAAGGATCATGGGTATCGGAGTAATCGATAGTGACGGGCGCTATAATAAGCATGTCTTTAGTACTTGTGTGCGTATGGGAAAGGAATCATTCCCTGAAAGATTAGGAATTATTTTTCGTGCGATTACTGAGATTATCCAAACTTATCAACCTACTCAGATGTCAGTTGAGCAAGTATTTGTATCTAACAATCCATCTTCTGCGCTCAAGCTAGGCCAAGCGCGTGGTGCGGCCATTTGTGCAGGAGTGATGAGTAATTTAGAAGTACATGAATATAGTGCGCGAGCGGTAAAGCAGTCTGTCGTTGGTAAAGGTAGCGCTGATAAAGATCAAGTCCAGCATATGGTTAAAATTCTACTCAATCTATCCGGCAAAATTCAAGTTGATACCTCTGATGCCTTAGCCGTTGCATTGAGTCATGCGCACAACGGTGCATACAATGCTAAAATCGCTAGAGCTTTGGGAAAATAATATTCCCGTCCGCTAATTTATCTACATCATTACTATAGAAGAGAATACCGAATGATAGGAATGCTCCGTGGCAAGCTGATTGAACGTCAAGCACCCGATTTAATGTTAGATGTAAACGGTGTCGGTTATGAGCTGCAGGCCTCAATGATGACCTTTTATGACTTGCCTGAGTTAGGTCAAGAAGTCACTTTGCACACGCACTTTGTGGTTCGTGAAGACGCGCAAATATTGTATGCATTTAGCTCAACTGCAGAGCGCTCTTTGTTTCGGACTTTACTAAAAGTAAATGGTGTTGGGCCAAAAATGGC
>CALHTA010000061.1 GCA_938038645.1 uncultured Thiotrichaceae bacterium | reverse complement strand
ACATCAACAATCTGCTTGGCAGTTTGGTTCAATATTTTAGGATCCAAGCCAAAATCCAGATCGCCCATTAAGGCTTCGCCACTGAGCTTTAGTAAAATTCGTTTAGGATGTTCCAATTTATAATCCAACCTTTTTCTGATTATCCTTTAAGCTTACAAAAGGCATACACCGTAAACTCGTAAGCACGACTATTCCAGATTTTTCAAATCTCGCTAAGACTACATAAAAAAAAGGGACGTTGCTACGTCCCTTTTCTAAATCTTAGCTAAGCAGCTGATTATTAATCAACTGTTTTAACCAGCATCGTTAACCTGTGCCATTACTTCAGCCGCAAAGTCTTCTTGCTTCTTCTCGATACCTTCACCCACTTCATAACGGATAAAGCTAACAACTTCAGCACCAGAAGCTTTCAACAACTGCTCAACAGTTTGATCTGCATCTTTAACAAAAGGCTGCCCTAACAAGGTAACTTCAGCTAGGTACTTACGCATACGCCCTTGAATCATCTTTTCGATGATTTCCATTGGCTTACCGCTGTCTTTCGCCTGAGCAATAAGAATTTCTTTTTCCTTTTCAAGCACTTCAGCTGGAACTTCGCTTTCAGAAACACAGATCGGACGGCTAGCAGCAATGTGCATTGCAATGTCCTTACCGAGTGCATCGTCACCGCCTTTAAGAACTACTGCAACACCGATACGCTCACCGTGTTGATAAAAACTTAGCTCAGCATCTGCATCAGCTGCATTCAAAAGCTGAAAACGACGTACCTGAATGTTCTCACCAATCTTAGCTACTAAGTTTGCGCGAGTTTCGCCAATAGATTCACCAGAATCTACTAGAGGAAGATCAGACAGCGCTTCAACGTCAGCTGGCTTATCAGATAAACACTGAGCTGCCACTGCATTAGTGAAGCTGATGAAATTCTCATCTTTTGCAACAAAATCTGTTTCACAGTTTACTTCAACGATGGCGCCTTCTTTCTTGTCATCAGTCAAGGTAATCATAACGCGACCTTCTGCCGCAATACGCCCTGCTTTCTTATCAGCCTTTGCAGCACCTGACTTGCGCATCAAGTCAATTGCAGCGTCCATGTCACCATTCGTTTCGGTGAGCATTCTTTTACAGTCCATCATGCCAGCGCCCGTGCGCTCGCGTAATTCTTTTACCATCAAAGCTGAAATAGCCATAACTCTTATCCTAAATTTATTTCTTTCTGTAACGTCTAGTTTTGGGGCTATCTGTACATTTACAAGATAAGCCCCAAAGACTAAATAGTATTACTCAGCTGCTGGTGCAGCTTCTGTTGCTTCAACTTTTGCAGCTTCAGCGGCCGGAGCTTCAGGTGCTACTTCTGCAACAGGCTCTGCTGCATCAGCAACTGGTGCTGCTTCTGCCATTTGCTCAGCAGTTGTTGCCGCACTAACGTGACCTTCAACAATACTGTCAGCAATTGCAGATGCATATAACTGAATCGCGCGAATCGCATCGTCGTTTCCAGGAATTGGGTAATCAACACCCTCAAGACCGTTATTAGTATCAACGATTCCGATAACTGGAATACCTAGAGTCACCGCCTCTTTTACAGCGATATCTTCATGACCAACGTCAATGATAAACAGTGCATCAGGTAATGAACGCATATCTTTGATACCGCCCAAACCTTTCTCAAGCTTCTCTAGCTCGCGAGTTAATGTAAGAACTTCTTTCTTACCGCGTGCCTGCATGCTGCCATCAGCAATCATCTTGTCTAGTTCATGCAAACGACGAATCGACTGCTTGACCGTTTTGAAGTTAGTCAACATACCGCCCAACCAGCGGAAGTTAACGTAAGGCATTTTGCAGCGCAGTGCTTCTTCACGAACAGTGTTCTGTGCAGCGCGCTTGGTACCAACGAATAATACCTTGCCGCCTTTAGAAGCTAACTTGCCAGTGAAGTTCAAAGCATCGTTGAACATTGGAAGTGTTTTTTCCAAGTTGATGATATGAATTTTATTACGTGGACCGTAGATGTACGGACCCATTTTTGGGTTCCAGTAACGTGTCTGATGTCCGAAATGAACGCCTGCTTCAAGCATTTGGCGCATTGTAACTTTTGCCATTAGAATATCCTCTATGGGTTAAGCCTCCACAAGTCCCATTACACAACCAGAAACGAATTCCCAGCACCCTATATAATGTGTCGATTTGTGTGAGTATTAGGGGCTAAATTGCCCAAAAAAATAAATTTGCGTTAGACGCGCGCGCTTTATACCATGTTTGTTTTGCTAAATCCAACAATCGGTAACAGAAACCCTATGCCCGTCACTATAAAAACAGCTGAAGAAATTGAAAAAATGCGCATTGCTGGCAAGCTTGCGTCACAAGTCCTAGACATGATTAAACCGCATGTCGTGCCGGGTGTTACTACTAACACATTAAATGATATTTGCCACAATTATATAGTTGATGAACTTGGGGCCATCCCTGCACCATTAAATTATGGAAACCCGCCTTTTCCAAAATCTATTTGTACCTCGGTAAACACGCAGATTTGTCACGGCATTCCAAGCGACAAACAACTAAAGAAGGGTGACACTGTAAATATTGATGTTACTGTCATTAAAGATGGCTATCACGGTGATACAAGTCGTATGTATCACGTAGGGCAAATTGCACCGCCAGCAGAAAGACTCAGTAGAATCGCACAAACCGCTATGTACATTGGAATAGACATGGTTAAGCCTGGCATAAAGCTCGGCGACATTGGACATGCTATTCAAACATATGCCGAAGCAAATCATACTTCGGTAGTCAGAGAATACTGTGGTCACGGGATCGGGGCAGTGTTCCACGAAGAACCGCAAGTTCTTCACTATGGAAAAGCCGATACGGGAATGGCCCTTAAACAAGGGATGACCTTTACAATAGAACCGATGATTAACTTAGGAAAACGTCATACCAAGCTTTTAGGTGACAAGTGGACTGTGGTTACAAAAGACCGTTCTTTATCTGCACAATGGGAACATACGATCCTCGTTACCGAATCGGGCTATGAAATTTTAACGCTGCGAGATGAAGAGGAAAACTGGCAAAAACTCCTCCCCTCACAATAGCTGAGATCAAGAAACGCGTATCATCCTAAAGCATGAGTCAAAGAAAATAATTATACATATCAGTATTTTGCCTTAACCTTACTGACCTAATAAAAGACTCTATATGCAAAATTGGTACAAAAACAGCAAGGTGTTGTAAATTAAACACACCTTTGCTCTGCAAACGCTTGACTCGTTATGGTGAATCCTATAAATTTGAAATCAATAGGTGGACTAATACACATCCACCTTAAGCTCTCCATTAGGATTGCTCCGCGATGCCAATATACCAAATCATAACTCGGGGGTAAGGCATCGGATTATCTATAGCGTCACTAGTAATTTCTTCTTATATAAGCTTCGGCCCAAGACATTATTTACTGTGCGCGACTCGTTAGGCTTTAATTTGACATTCTCAAACTTAAATTTACAAGACTCTTTTGTTGCTTCAATTGAAGCAGCAGGATACGTTTCACCCACAAAACTTCAGTCACAGCTAATACCATTAATTGGTGATCGCAAAAGTGCCGTTGTGTGGAGCCAGTCCGCGGCAGGCAAGACCGGTGCGTTCTTAATCCCTGCGGTCAACTATATATTGGCTAACCCTCTAGAAGAAAAGCGCGGTGCACGCATACTAATCCTGACTTCTAGACGGGACAGAGTAAGTCAAATTAATTACACACTAAAGCGACTTACCCGTGATCATAATATGCGGTTTGGCTTTATTGTCAGTGGCCGGCCATATCAGCCACAAATGCGTCTTATGCGACGCCCTCTAGACATGATGGTAGCCACACCTGGCAGGCTAAATGACTTGGTCGATAATAACAAAGCGGATTTTTCACAATTAGAAATGTTGATCATTGACGACATGACCACCATTTTTCAGAAAAACATGCATGACCTTATTGGCAAGATTCTCGCTCAAGTGAATCAAGAATGCCCAACGATTGCCTTTGTTCGACAAGACCCTGCTGTTAATGGATTGGTGAAGAAGTTATTCCCTGATGCAATAGAAATTGAAAGCCAAGATGACGAGAGCGAAGAGCTGGATGCCTCTGATGAAAACCAAATCGTTGTAAACCAAGCCGCGAAAAGAAAAACAAACCAAAGTGACGCTACAATCAGCTTTCCTTCGCATGAGCAACATGCTTACGTTGCTGATGACTACACGCATAAAATAGCGTTGATGGATCACTTCTTAGATGAATTCGCTGGTGAGCCTACCGTCATTCATACAGCAACGACTAAAACGGCAAAAGCACTACAAGAAAACTTATCAAACCATGGGCATGTTGTTGATTTAGCGCACGAGTTAAAAAGTGAAGAAATTTCACTGACTGACACGCCCACTTTAATTGTTTCAGATCAACAATTAATTAGCCTGCCTAAAGGTAGTGATAAAAACACCTTACACTTTGACTTACCCTACAAGTTAGATAATTACAGAAACCGCCTCGATATTCATGATGCTGGTCGTGAATCTGCAATGCTTATTTTAGCTGACGGTAACGACTATGACGCTTTAAGGCGCATAGAAAAAGAGATTGGTTCTCCAATTGAACAAAAGACAGCGCCAGGACTTGAGCCACTAAACCCGTTTATCAGTACTCAAGCAACGCGGCCTAAAAAGACAAACACCAGAAAGCAAAGCAATTCTAATGCCGCCAAAAAGACCTCGAATCAATCAAGAACCAATCAGGCGCGCACAAATAAAGGTCGAACAGCCAGAACATCATCAAAAAAACCCGCCGTGGGGACGACTGCAGGCAAAACTAAGATTACCCATGCTCGAAAGAAAACAACGAGTAAAAGCCCCTCAACCGATGAGAAGGATACTAGGCGTCAA
>CALHTA010000060.1 GCA_938038645.1 uncultured Thiotrichaceae bacterium | reverse complement strand
GCGGTAGTTGCCATCATATTTCCAAGTCGCACAGAACGCTTCCACCAAGTTAATTTGCCTGCGGTCAACTACGTTCGTGTGGCGGAACCTTTTTCACATTTAAATAAAGTGCTTGGCAGTATTACGATAATACTGCTTTCGGTGAGTGGTTTGTATCTTGATAAACAGCTTTGGGTCGAAGATACCGGTAAAACACTTAAGGTTAGTCTGTTACAAGCTAATATCCCTCAGGATCAGAAATGGCTGCCAGAGCAGCGTGTGCCATCTGTTGAACGTTACATGCAGATGACGCGTGAAAATTGGCAGAGTGACCTAATTGTTTGGCCTGAGACAGCCATTCCAGGTGAGTTTACGCAGTTTAACGATTTTGTACTCAAACCTATGCAGGCAGAAGCCCGCGAAAATAATACGAAGCTTGTGGTAGGAGGTTTTCATCAAACACTTGAAGGCCGCTTTGAAAATAGCGTCATGGTACTTGGTGATAATACAGATACACCTGATATGTACTCTAAGCGACATTTGGTTCCCCTCGGTGAGTACATTCCTTTGTTGCAGCACCTAAGGTGGCTTGAGCGCTGGATGAGCATTCCTTACGATAATTTATCTCGTGGTACGGGAGATGGCTTGGTCAATGTGGGTGAGTATCGCGCGCAAGTCAGTATTTGTTATGAAGATGTTTTTGGCGAAGAGATGATTAGAGATCTACCAGAGGCTGATTTCTTAATTAATGTCACTAATGACGGTTGGTTTAGCGGTTCGCTTCAGCCTACACAACATATGCAAATAGCAAGATTGCGCGCGCTAGAAACGGGAAGATATCTGCTCAGAGCGACGAACACTGGTGTTAGCGGCATTGTCGATCATAAAGGTGTGGTCACAAGCACTGTGCCAAGCTATGAACAAGGGGTGGTTAATGGAGAAGTAAAAGTTTTCAAAGGAACAACACCCTATGTTAAATATGGTAACAGCCTAATTGTCGGCCTTGTTTCTTCAATATTATTCATTCTCTACCTGTTTGTCAGAAGAAAGAAAGTCGTTCTTTAATTTTAGGTTCTGTCGCTGACGAACTGTTGTAGATGTTCTTTAGTTAGTAGGAATATCCCATCCCCGCCGCGCTCAAACTCCAGCCATTGGAAAGGTACTTCAGGGTAGGCAGCTTCTAGAGCATATTGGCTGTTGCCTACTTCCGTAATTAGAATTCCATTATCATTTAAATGCTCTGCAGCATGCTCAAGAATATGACGGGTTAAATCTAAGCCATCGCTGCCAGAGCTTAAGCCTAACTCAGGCTCATGTTTAAACTCCGCACTTAAAGCATCCATGTCTTCTGCATCGACATAAGGAGGATTGCTAACGATGATGTCGTAACGTTTGCCGTCGAGCTGTTTGAACCCATCCGACTTAATTGCGTTAACTAAACTTTGTGCATCATGGCGTTGAATATTAATTTCAGCAACTTCTAGCGCTTCACTTGAAATATCGACGAGGTCAACTTCTGCGCCTGGGAATGCGTAGGCGCAGGCAATACCAATACAGCCACTACCCGTACAAAGATCTAATACTGAGTTGACTTCATCTGGGTCTATCCAAGGCGCAAATTGGTTTTCAACGAGTTCAGCAATAGGGGAGCGTGGGACAAGGACCCTTTGGTCCACAAAGAAAGAGAGGCCTGCGAACCAACCTTCTTTCATCAGATAAGCTGCTGGAATGCGTTCAATGATGCGACGCTCAATCAGTTTGTACAGAGGTTTTTTTTCACTGTCAGTCAGCAGGCCATCCCAATAAATTGGAGGAGTGTCGATCGGTAGATGTAAGCCGCGAAGCACTAGGTAAACGGCTTCATCGATTGAAGTCGTCATGCCATGGCCAAAATCAAGCTTCGCTTCGCTGAACCGACTAGAAGCCCATCTAATGACGTCTTTAGCACTCTTTAGTTGTTGGAATTCTTCGAAGTTTAGCATCTGCTGTTTTCCTGATTCTGATTCGCGTATCATCGCTTAATTTATGACTTCTGAAAAGTCATCATTCTCATAAGGTCTAAAATGAATCCTACACTGCTTGATTACCTTAAATCTGGATCGCTATATGCATTGCCACATCACGCTATTTCCCGTGTTGTTTATAAACTGACTCGTATTGAGTCTTCTTTAGTGGCACCTGCAATAAGGACATTTAGTAAAGCTTTTGGTGTGAATTTAGATGAGGCTAAAAACCCTAACCCGAGCAGTTATAAGAGCTTTAATGCGTTTTTCACGCGTGAAATAAAAGAGGAGCTTAGACCGATTGAAGATAGCTCGATAGTGAGCCCTGTTGATGGAACGGTAAGTCAGTCTGGCCCTGTAAAAGATGGGCGGATTTTCCAAGCTAAGGGGCAAGATTATACGGTGCAGGAGTTACTAGCTTGTAGCGATGAGGAGGCTAAGCGTTTTGCAAATGGGCAGTTTGCTACAATTTATTTGTCGCCTAAAGACTATCACCGTATGCACATGCCTTTCAAAGGAGACTTGAGAGAGCAAGTTCATGTTCCAGGGCGACTTTTCAGTGTTGCACCTCATACCGTTAAAACAGTATCCAGAATATTCTCCAGAAATGAGCGAGTTGTTGCCAATTTTGATACTGAATTTGGTCGTTTGGCAATGGTATTAGTTGGTGCAATTAATGTGGCTGCCATTGAGACAGTTTGGGATGGTTTGGTAACTCCGCCTAAAGGGAAAACTATCTCTCGAAAAGATTATGCTTCAGGTGATGTTGTATTGGATAAAGGCCAAGAGATGGGCCGTTTTAACATGGGCTCTACAGTGATACTTGTCTTAGAATCTAGCAGTCCAGTGTTATCGAGTAAGCTTGTTGAAGGTTTTCCCTTGAAAATGGGACAGGCTATTTCTTAGATAGAGCTGTTAATTGTCTTTAGGATGAGGGTTCCACATACGTTTCTTTAATGTTGCGTATTTGATCAAGGTTGTCCAAGAAAACTTGATATAGTTCTGGGTCAAAGTGCTTGCCAACCATCTGTCCCATAATTTTTAGCGCAGTTTCTTCACTGCTTGCTTCTTTGTAAACTCTTCTGTGCACCAGTGCATCATAGACATCGACTATGGTAGTAATTCTGGCAGACTCAGGGATTTCTTTGCCTGATAAGCCTTTAGGGTAACCTGTTCCATCCCATTTTTCGTGGTGACACATTGCTATTTCCGAAGCCGTATTGAGCAATGGTATGTTTGTGCCACTGAGCATGTCCGCACCTATAGCGGCGTGCTCTTTCATTTCTTCAAATTCTTCTTCGGTTAATTTACCTGGTTTGAGTAGCACTCGGTCAGGTATGCCAATTTTACCAATGTCATGCATGGGGGCAGCAATACGGATATCTGCTGTTGCTGCTTTGTCCCAATTAAGAGCCTCCGCAATTACTTCAGCATAAAGACCAATTCGTCTAACATGCTCGGCTGTTTCATGGTCTCTATGGCCTGCAGCACTTAGCAGTTTCATCGCAATTTCTTCTTCTCGAATACGTATCTGCTTAGTCTGGCTAAGTATTTCTTTTTCGAGTGACTCTTTATTCAAAGCGCCATCTCGAAAGCCTTGTAAGCGAACGACTTCATTGTAATATTCTTCGCCTAAATCTTGAAGAACCAACAACGGTTTGTCATCTTCCCAGAGTGCAATTGCCTCAAGCGGTATTTCTTCGCCATGAGGAGTGAAGTCAACCCAAGGTCCTGAGCGGTGTGGTGTGCTAACTTTACTTTCCCAAAACTCTTCTGCCTCTTCAAGGAAGCAATCTAGGAATGGAAATATACCTTCTACCGGTACAACCTCATTAACAGATGCTTGATGACCGCAAAAATGTTCTAACCATGGAGGTGGGCTATTTAATAGCTGAAAAGTTTTGTCTTCTAAACGATGAAACACGACGATATTCATCGACTGAAGAACTTTTGATAGAATGGCACTCATTTATTTTCTCTCGGTATCCGAAGAAGTATTTTCTGAGTCAAAAGCGAGCATATTCTGCGTGAGTTTTTGAAACATTTCTTCTACACCATCGCCAGTTTTTGCGCTGGTTAAGATAATCGTTGCGCCATCATCTTCGAGCGCTTTTAGCTGCTCTTCTTCAACCTGCCATTGCTCTTCACGAAGATCAGCCTTGTTGATGGCTACTATAAAAGGAACGTCGCCAGTGTATTCACGCGCTTCTTTATGCATATTGATCGCGGTATTCAGCGAGAAAGGACGTGTGCCATCGGCAACGATTACATAGCCTGAAACGCCGCGTAAATATGATGTTCTGAGGCGTGTGAGATCATCTTGGCCAGCAAGGTCCCAGATCATCAGGGTAATTTCTTCCCCATCAGCGACTAATTGTTTCTTATCAATTTTAACACCGACGGTTGTGTGATATTTTTCACCAAAGATGCTGTTCACATAGCGCATTACTAGGCTGGTTTTACCTACTGCAAATGCACCGAGAAGACAGATTTTTTTTTGTACCACTGATGACATCCTATATATGAATCACAATATGCACGCTTTATTTATTACTAACAATTGTCAGTTTTTTTGTATCTAAAGCAGCAATCCCATCCGTTTTAATGACTTCTTTTTCAAACTTATCTAACCAATTTTTTGTACTTCTACCGACCAATGTTAATACATGATCTTGAAGTTGTAGATTAACCGAGTCGGGCACATTAAATTTTTTCTTTACTCTCTTTAAAATTATCTCAGAGTCCATCGATAGATAAGGTCTAAAATCCAATTCTACCTTTATGTTGTTGTGTGATCCATGTTTAATCAACAAAGAAGGTGCTTCAGCTAGTGGGTCTGCGAGCCCTGAAATAAAAAAGTGTCCATTTTGTTCAACCGCTTGAGTGATAATTACTCCAGGTTCAGCTTTAATAATTTTCTGTGCTGCTAACCACGCTTCATTTTCCTGTGAGTTCTTATAAGCGTTAAAACCATAAAATAACATTAAAGCTAAAAGTGAAAGGTAAATTGCAGGTTTAATTAATTTATTTCGTTTAGCTTTTACTTTTTTCTTCTTTCTTTTGTTCATCAACTGAGTTTTGAGGCACTCAGAAAGTATTGGTTGAAGGTGGTCAAAGTGACTAGAGTCGCCTTTATAATTTACCAACTTCTTATTATTATGCAAATGAACTTCTTCAATGACTTCAGCAAGTTTATTTTGCATATCGCTTGGAACAGAGCCTCTCACCACTGCGGCAACGGTCGCATGAGGGCCATTCTCTATCAATACAGTTAGGTCACCCAGTTTAAGAGAATTTAAACCACTGGCTTGCTCGGTCGCAAATGAGTCACTGGTAAAGTCTTGAATGGCGGTGAGCATTCCTGAAACCATGTCGGGATCTTTGCTAATCGCGTCGACTGCGACAACATGTTGTAAAAGTAATCCTGTTTTTTGATGAATAAGAAATACTTGCTCAACCTGATAGACTAAGTTTTTAATCAGGACGACTTCAGAATAACTCCTACCGGTCCTCCACGCATCAAAACGCCATTGCCATGCTTTCGGCGACACGCTCTGTTCAAGCAGCTCATTAAAGTTGCTTGTCATTTGAGCCATCGTAGCGCTGATAGATTTACGTATCGCTGGGCCCATCACCGGGTATAGTGCATCAGCGATAGGTTTAGGGTCGTCTGAAACCGAATCCATTAAAGCGCTCACTACTGAAGGTGTAACCGCAGTTTGAAAGCTACTTGCCGATTGCTTTACTTGAAGTGCCTGAGATAAGGCAGGGATGATTAATTCGCCTAACTTATCTGGGTCGTTAATCATTTGATTAGTTGCTAGTACCGACTGGTAATCTGGACCCAATAACAGTCGGCGCAGTGTCTCAAGGTCGGTTTCACTGAGTGACTTACCGGCCGGAGCAGGTGGGTCTGAATGCAGTTTTGTTAGATCTTCAGACATAGCGAATTATTTGGTTTTATCAAGAAGTTGTTCCGCCATACCTTGAAGGAGCTGAGCAAGGTCGCCTCTATCTGTCTTGTCAGATTTAAGTTCGAGTGACGCTTGTTCAAATTTTTGCGAAAGCTCAGCATGCCTTCTAGCCGATTGTTGTTCTAACTTGGTTGATTCCTTGGCTAGTTGCTCATGAAGTTTTTGGTTGTCTGCATCATGCTTGTTG
>CALHTA010000059.1 GCA_938038645.1 uncultured Thiotrichaceae bacterium | reverse complement strand
GAGATAATACAGCTGCCAATAGGGATGACCCGTCGCTGGAGCCACGGCAATAAACTGCCGGTATATCCATTGGTGGCGACGATGACTTTAGCCGCAATGACATCACCCTTTTCTGTTGAAACTAATTGCCCACTTGAAGCTTTAGCAATGTTTAAGGCTTTGCAGTCTGGAATGATAGTGACGCCAGCATCTAATGCTTTTTGCATAAGGCCAGAGTGATAACGCGCAGGCTGCAATGAAGCGTCTTCAGGATAAACGACACCGCCATAATAACGATCAGTACCAATCTCGGTGTGTAACTCCGCTTTTGTGACAATATGCGCTTCTGTCTGAGGGCCAGGTGATGACTCTTTTACACTGGCACAAATCTGCTTGAATGCATTGCTGTTCTGCGCGCCATCAAAATCACCGGCATGTTGAAAATCACAGTCTATTTGCTCATCAGCAACAAAAGACTTTATCCATGCTAAAGCGTCGTGCCCTTCTCGCAGGATGTTAATGGCTTTTTGCTTACCGTACTTCCTTGATAGTTCAGCATAGTTGGGTTTGATGCCCATTGCGACTTGGCCACCGTTGCGGGTGCTACAACCCCAACCTGCATCTTGGGCATCAATAACTAGGGTTGATCGACCTGCCCTAGCAGTTTGTATCGCTGCGTTTAAGCCGGTATAGCCAGAACCGATGATTAGTACATCTACCGACTTTGGGAGTGTTTGGCTCTCTAAGTTTGGTGGGGATGCATCATCCCACCACAATGGAGTTGTTTTCATAAAGTACTTATAACCTTACATGCGGTTTATCAAATTCAGGCCCTGTAACGAAGCTCCACAATAGATTCCATACTGATTTGAATTTTTCAAAGTCACCGCCTAAATGCTTTGGTACAAGTGGCGGGTAACCTGACAACACCTTATGACACTTTTCATCTAAACATATCTGAATAGAATAGTGAGGCCCATGTGAGAACTTAGCCGCTCCTTTTACGGACTTTTTAATAAAGAAAAATTCTTTACTATTAATTACTTCCTCAATTAGTGCAATCTGACCCTTGGACAAAGTTGTATTAACAATAACTGGCTCTCCAACCTTTCCCGTTTTCGCAATTGCCTCAACCTTGGCGTGCTCATCATTTGCTCTGTAATAAAACTTAGCTCCGCCAGTTTTTCCATATTCTTCAATGGCCAAATTCCAGCTGCCATAGCGGTACATGCCAAAATCTGCTTTTATTGATAGCTTGTGATCTGCTCCAAAGCTGACATTAGTTAGAAACACAATCAAGATGATTCCAAATAACCATTTCCTTTTCATCACAATTTCACCCGACCGAAACCTGGACCTTCAGTAAAGCTCCACAACATATTCCAAACGACTTTAATTTTTTCGAAGTCGGCCAATAGATGCTTTGGCAGTCTTTTAATATTAAATAGTGCAACATTGTGGCACTCATCATCAAAACATATGTTAAGGCGATATTTTGCACGATGGAAATGGAATACTTTTGGTGCAAGATACTTTCTAAGTTCAAAGAATTTATTGCCGTTAATCACTTCTTCGATTTGTGAAACTTGCTCTCGAGACAATGTTTTTCTTTTTAATATGGGCTGCACTCTAAGCCCACTAACTTTATCGTAGACATTTTTACGATCAGCTTCATAGGTAAATCTAGCGCCTCCAGCATCGCCATATTCCTCAATATCAAGTTTCCAGATTCCAATTGAATACCATACTAGATCCGCCTTTATTGAAAGCTTTTGGTCCCCACCAAAACCAATATTCGGCAACCCCATTATCACGATAGTCAGAAACAGCAGATGATTTTTCATCATTGAAATTCTCATAAAGTTGCTTACACCTTGTTGTTTTATCAAGAACCTGCCGAGGTTTCACAATCTTAAGCAGATCTACCCACATGCTACTATACTCAAATCTAAGAGGAGAGATTTGCGTGAAATATCTAATTTCTGTTGTATTGATAACCGTTTTCTTTGCCGGGTGCGACAACAAAGATTCACCCGATGAGATACTAAATTGCCAATTAGCTGTCACTGGCAAACAAGACTGCACCCCAGTGTTGAGCCTTCAATCAGGCGACTTAATCCTAAAAGAAGCGAACTTAAGCTTCCAATTAATCGCTGATTATGAAGCCTGCTTCCAAAAGGAAAAGTACACAATTACCGGCAGTTATGAACGGCGCAGCCAGACTAAGATTAATGAAATAGAATTACTTGCCAAGTTTATAACGGCAGGTGATGAAGCAAAGGCCAAAGCGTTCCCCCGAACCATTGGCATAGTCAGCCTTGATACGGATACCAATAAAGGGAATTTTGTTGATATTTGGGCAGTTACGCAGGCCTATGGCAAAAGTGAAGAGCTAACGACTACGGTTGAAGTCACCTGTGACGCGCCACCGGAAAAACAAGAAAACTAACCATTTAATAAGGAGAAATTAGAATGGGTAGCAAAAAAGAAACCTACGAGAATTGTGAGATACGCATAGAAGATGACACTCAGCTTTTTATCAATCAGAAACCGATTGAATACGTGCATGATAAAGACCAAAAAAAATGGTCATCGCGTTACTTACCTTACACAGACTACGACTCGCTTATTGCCCTCGCAAAAGCCATTGTGAGTGACACCGCAGAATTTAAAGCTTAGACAAATTAGTAAAAAAGGACTTGGGTTATGGCTATTAGAAAGGACGCTAATACACTGACAAGCAGTGAACGAACTGAACTGGTTAACGCGTTTTTGCAAATAAAAGCAGAAGGCGTTTATGACAATTTCGTTTTAAGGCACGCAACCGCCAATATGATGGCAATACATCGCTGCCCCGCTTTTCTCCCATGGCATCGCCGCTTTTTATGGGACCTAGAAAAAGAACTACAACGCGTCTCCGGCAACGATGACCTTGGCCTGCCCTATTGGAATTGGCCCTCAGGTGGCATTGGTGCATCGATTTGGGATAACAATTTATTAGGTGGCGATGGCGGTGCGAATGGAACAGTAACCAGTGGACCGTTCCGCGAAGGCCAATGGGTTGTGGTCAACTCCAGCGGAAGCCCAGCCGGCCCGCTTCAACGTCGATTAGGGCGTGGTACGAATCGAGGCTTACCCACCACCGCTGAGAT
>CALHTA010000058.1 GCA_938038645.1 uncultured Thiotrichaceae bacterium | reverse complement strand
TCATCCGGCTCCATATCTTTCATTAGGTAACCGTTTGCGCCAAGCTGAAGCGCGCCCACTAAATCAGCCTCGTCACTGCTTGTGGTCAGCATCGCTACCGGCAATTGAGGCTTAACCTGTTTAATCTGCTTTAGCACGCTTAGGCCATTCATTTCTGGCATGCGCATATCAAGCAGCACTAAATCTAGAGCCTCCTCAGAAACTAAACGAATCCCTTCCATCCCGCTTGAAACAGAAGCAACAACGTCAATATCTCGACGCTTTAATAAATCTTCTAAACCAGCCCGAAATAAAGTGTGATCATCTATTAATAAGAGACGTTGTTTCATCGCTATTTCCCTGAGGTGTGTTTTGTAACTGCAGATGGAGTACTTATGTTTTTTGGAACGGCCACTTTAAAGTTTAATTGTAAGAGCAAACCTTCACCATCCGACTCAAACTGCAACTCTCCATTTAACCGAGCTGCTCGCTCTTGCATCACAGACAGGCCGATATGCTCACCTGTCTCTTTATTAGGCTTAGGGCGATCTTCAGAGAGCCCTGGGCCATCATCTTCTATTAAGATACTGCAATCGCCATCAACCGAACTGTACAATAGAATTCGCACTGTTTCAGAACCGGTGTGCTTACGGATATTAGCTAAGCCTTCTTGAACAATTCTAACCACTTCAATTTCAGCATCCCGTGCTAAGTCTTTCAAATCCCAGTTATGGTAGAAAAAGACATCGATGCCTGTTTCACGGCGAAAACGCTCCACCACACTTTCAATGGTTCGAACAACTCCTTTTCCATCAATCGGTGCCCGAAAATGAGTAATTAAACTTCGCAACTCTGCGTTGGCAGTTTCAATGCCATTTTCTAACCCTTTTAACTCGTTTCTTAGCTCATCTGCTTGCTGCTCTTTAAGTGAGTCATCAAACAAACGAACCTTGTAGCGAAGACTTGCTAATGTTTGCGCTAAGGAATCATGCAGTTCATGCGCCATGCGAGTGCGCTCTTGAATGATCGAAAGCTGACGCGCATTATCTTCAACGCCTGCCTGTTCTATCGCCATTCCTAGATGCTTGCCAATACTTTGCAGAACAGCATCTTCATCCGTAATACTCGATTCACGCGTTTCGTTCCTTGAAATAAACAAGTTGTAAACCCCAATGGATTTACCTTGATACCGCAGCGGAACAGCTAGCATTTCGCAGTCTTTTAATTTTGAACACTCACTGTCTCGTGATAAACGACAATGTGACATCACCGTTTCACGCTTTACACAGTTCTCATGAAAACTTTTAACACAGCTACAGCTCGTTTCAGACAGTGCCCATAAATCTGAATCCTCACCGGTTGGTAAACCGATGCTGGCGACAAGCTTTAGTTGATCATCGACCAACAAACGAACGGCTGCTGCCTTGGCACTCACAACGCCTTGTAACGTCAACAAGAAACGATGCAACAAATCATCAAGCCCAGTTGAGCTGTTGATACAGTCAGCTACATCGTAAAGCACACTGAGGTGATACTTCTTTTCCGCTATATAAGCTTCTTGTTGTGAGCTAGAGCGCCTGTGCATTACTTCCTCTTTTAATCTAGGCTCGATTGAGCCGGTGGGCGATAGTGAGGATCATTAGGGTTGATGAAAATAAACTCCATCGTCCCTTCAATCTCTACAAAATCTAACGACATTCGATTGGCTCTGGCCGCTGACTCTTTATCAAGCACAAGCAAAATACCCTGTGATTGAATCTGTTCATCATCTTTATCTAATTGGTCATCAAAACCCATTTGGTAATGAAAGCCACCATTTTGCTGAACATTAATCGCAATTCTTAATGGCAGCCCAACCGCGTTAGACTCTTCTATCGAATGAATCACTTGTTTTGCCGCTGGCTTGGTAATTGTAATCTCGGTCATGTCTATACTCCTGCACCGGCATGACGCTCCGGCTTTTTGTGTTGTTTTACAAAGGCGACGAAACGTCTAGCCCAATGATGTTGTTCGGTATCTCTTAAATGTGAGTAAGATGCCAGCAAGTTCTTATAAACCCAACCATCGTGTTCACCAGTAATACCTTTACCCCGTCTGACGGTATAAGCGAAGCTTCCCGTCCGATGAAGTGCATCTAAATCATCGAAGCTAGAGTAGTGAAATTCGTGTGCCCCTACAATCGGTACCGAGGTTTCACCAGGCCACGGCATTGATTGGGTTTCTGCTAATTTTACATAGCCACGGCCCTGTGGTTTTTCATGCATCGATACATCCGAAGGAATCACCCCCACCATTTCAGCCGACTGATCATTCCAAACTAAGCGCTTCGACAAATACATGAGACCACCGCATTCCGCATAAGTTGGCAAACCTGACTCAATCGCGTGTTTTATCGATTCACGCAGCGCTACGTTTTGACTTAAAGCCTGCATATGCGTTTCTGGAAACCCACCGCCAATAAATAGCCCATCAACATTAGGAAGCTCATTATCTTCAAGCGTATTAATCGAAACTAATTCCGCACCCGCTAGTTGCAAAGCATGAAGATCACTCAAATAATAAAAACTAAAGGCCTGATCTTCACAGATACCAATCCTCACCGTTGTGTTTGGCAAATCGGGAATTTCCATTGGCGGATAAACCGGCAACTCCCCCCCTTGCCTCGCCACTGACAAGCAAGTTTCAAGGTCAACCTGATCGCTGATCTGTGTTGCGATGGATTTGATTATACTGGCAGACTGCTGGTTTTCATTACTAGGCATTAAGCCGAGGTGACGTTCAGTAAGCTCAAGATCTTTGTGCCGATTCACAACACCTAACACGGGAATATCCGTATAATTTTCAGCAACGCTCCTCAACTTAGCCGCATGGCGATCACCTCCTGCCATATTAAATATCACACCGGCAATGTTCACATCTGGATCAAACTGTTGATAACCCAACAACAAGGGTGCCACACCCCGCGAAACGCCACGGGTATCAATCACTAACACAACCGGCGCTTTAAGCAGTTTCGCCATCCCTGCATTAGAGTCGGAACCATCCATAGCCATGCCATCATGCAAGCCTTTATTGCCTTCTATGATGGTGATATCAGTACCTTCTCGACGCTGCTGAAACACACGAAGAATCTCATCGTGACTCATGGTGTTAAAATCGAGGTTACAAGCGCAACGCTGACTCGCCTGTGTAAGCCATAGCGGATCGATATAATCTGGACCTTTTTTGTAAGGCTGCACCTTTAAACCTTGCTGGGCATAGGCTGCACAGAGGCCGATCGACAGTGTCGTCTTACCTGAAGATTTATGAGCCGCTGACAAATAAAGGCGAGACATTAGCTTGTCTCTCCTGCTGCAAACAAAAAAGCCGACCCGTTTGAAAAACTAAAGGGTCGGCTAAAAACACAACGAGAAGAGGTTGTGTTTGAGTTACTCATCGAACAATCTCTCCGGTAATAGCCTTAATACC
>CALHTA010000057.1 GCA_938038645.1 uncultured Thiotrichaceae bacterium | reverse complement strand
GTTTCATTTAAAAAATTCAAAATAACTAACACTGCAAATGCCGCAGGTAATGCGTACAACCAGCTCAAGCTGATTTGATTATCATTGCGTGAAAAAATACCTGTAATGTTCTTTTGGTGCTTCATCAGCGCGTAGACAGTCACGATTGAATAAGCGATAAAGAATAATCCATTGATGAGTCCAAACTGCGACATGAGTGGCGCTAACAAGGAGGAGGAACCTTCGGGGTTATCCAATGTTGGCCGCATTGGGCGTGGATGATCCATGGTGATGAATGCTAAATAAAACACTGCAAATGGAATGAAATGCAGTAACTCTGATTTTCCTAGGGTGGTTCTTTGATTCCTAATCAGCGACTGCACATACAAATACAGGATAGGCCCGTGCAACAAATTAAGTGTGGGATTGGTGAATAAATTAAACGTTGGTAAGTCATGCCCAAGATAGAACAGTATGGTGTGAAGTAATGGGATATTAAGTAAGACTAACCAAATGCCAAGTAGCCAGTCTGATTGGTGTTTGTAAGATTTACTCAGAATATTGATCAGGGTAAACGTCGTGAGCGCAACACCAATGATGCAAACTTCCCATGTCCAATTTTCCATAATGCGACCGTCATCGTTAAAGCGTGAATCGTTGTTTTAAATCAGTAAAATTTAGTCCAAATGCCGCCATTTGGACGATTTATGTAAGGCCAGGCCTTAAGGTATAGGATATACACTAAAACAAGGAAGACGTTATGACTAAATTATTGATCACAGGCCTTATCACACTGGGTCTTTTTGTTGGGGCCGCACCTACATTGCATGCCACCGAAACGACAGAACAGAAGTTGGTCGAAGTAAGGCTCAATGACACAATCGATGAAGATCGTGGTTACTGTCTGGATATTGCGGGCGGTAAAGGTACCCGAGCGCCATTGGATAAAGGTATGCAAGCGCATACTTGCTACGATTACACGGGCGAGTTGTTAGTAGATCAAAGCTTTGACGAGGCCTTGTTGAAAGAAGGTCAGTTTAAAATCCCCTACTTTGATATTTGCATGGCGGCTTCGGCTGTTGAGAAAGACGCATCAATTGCTTTGGCATCTTGTGACGACAATGCTGAAACGCAGCAGTTCTCTCTGCAAGAGAATGGCAATCTAGTGATGAAAACGAAGCCAGAACTGTGTATCACGGTCAATGCCACGGAAAAGCGCGAAGGGCGAGGATCTACTCCTGTGCATGTGATGAGACCTCTGTCGCTACAAGCGTGTAGTGAAGACAACGCAAAGTATCAGACTTGGTTTTTGTTTAGCTTGTAAAGCAGTTATGCTGAGCTATACAAGCCACCTCTAGGTGGCCCTGCTAAGGGTTGTAGGCGTTTAGTCAACCTGGTGTTTTGTTTTGTAGAAAAAAGATTAAATTTGGTCTTGCCCATAGGGGGCAAGATGCGGCACAATACGCGTCTTAATTTTGACGCCCGAATGGGAGAGTAACTTTGCCTAATATTAAATCAGCAAAAAAACGTGTACGTCTATCTGAAGAGCGTCGTATACACAAGAAACACTACACTTCGACAATGCGTACTCACATCAAGCGTGTGGTAACAGCGATCGAAGCTGGCGACAAAGAAGCAGCAACAGAAGCTTACACAGCTGCAATCCCTTCTATTGACTCTGGTGTGTCAAAAGGACTCATTCACAAGAATAAAGCGGCAAGACATAAAAGTCGTTTGAATTCTCGTATTCGCGCGCTTTAATAAAGCGGTGAAATAAAAAGCCGGCTTTAGCCGGTTTTTTTATGCATTCTATATAATAATAAAAGTAAATCAGTAACAACTCACGATAAGGGCTGTATAGTTCATTTGGGGAGGTCAGGGATAAACACTTCTCTGTAATCTATTTACTAAGGAATGGGTAAATTAATGTTCAGCAGATTCGTTGCACGACTTGTCGATTGGTTGGTTGCTATCTTAATAGTATGTTCGTTACTGTGGTTTTTTATTACCCAGCCAATACTGCCTTTGCAAAGTGCTGAAGGGCTTCCACAGGTCAATCAGGCCAACCTTAAGAATCATGTGATCAATTTGCGGAAGTTAGAAGCTTCTCAGCAAATGATGAAAGGCTCATTAAGCACCGATGACTATATCTTCAGCTATTTCTCACGAATAGGTAAGCCTACCAAGCAAGGCTTCGTAGGAATGAGTGGGCGATATAACAACGTTAGCCTTTTGATTGGCCCAAAGGATGGGAAAAGGGTTGTTATTGGTGTGCAGTATTCTCCTCCTAAAGGGAATACTAAGCAGGCTTGGAACCCTAGTGGGGTGGCAGCTTTGCTGGAAGCTGCGCGAGTTCTAGGCGCAAACCAAGAGAAGCTACCGGTGACGGTTGAACTGGTTGCCTACGCTACAGCGGGAATGGCTGCGAATGGAACGCTTGATATGGGTAGCTTTCATCATGCTAAAGCGCTTAAAACCCAAAAAGTTGATCTAATTGTAATGCTAGCCTTGAAAAGCGTCGGCTACTATAGAGATAAGGCTTATACCCAGCAATACCCGTTCTCGTTTATGAAAATGTTGTATCCAGATACGGCGAATTTTATTAGCTTGTCTAGCCGTTTAGAAGACTTTGGGATAATACGCTCAGTTAAGAGTAGTTTTAGTCGCGTTCCAGACTTGCTGGTAGCGTCTGTTAGTGGCCCAGAAAACTTCCCATTAATTGGTGGCGCAGATCATGAGAACTATTGGGTGCAAGATTTTGCTGCATTGCAAGTGAGTGACCTATTAGATTACCGTCTGCCAAAAGGGCAGGCAGCTATTGATTACCCTTTGGATTATCAAGTCATGTCAAAAGTCGTTCAGGCGTTATTTCAGACGGTGGCAGATAATGAAGATATCGCTGAAGGTGATTCTAATGATGGTGTGTTGTCGCGCTTTCTAGAAAAAGTAACGGCTTTTTTCAACTAATAGCCGTTACTGTATATCTTCTTTTTTTACTGTGTAATTAGCTAGGCTGGAGCTGATCATTTATATAGTCAAGAGCGCCATCTATCTCAAGTAGTTCCGCTTCTTCCGCTGTTCGAGATTTGTATTCAAATTGCTGGTTCTTTAAGCCGCGATCTGAAATAACAACACGATGAGGGATACCGATGAGTTCTAAGTCTGCAAACATCGCACCAGGCCTTATATTTCGGTCATCCAGTAATACTTCGTAGCCCGCTTCCATCAGTGACTGGTATAAGTCATCAGCAGCCTGTTTAACTTCTTCTGATTTGTGGTAATTGAGTGGTGCAATCGCTATCTGAAAAGGTGTCATTGCTGCTGGCCATACTATCCCTTTATCATCGCTGTTTTGCTCGATGCACGAGGCTACGATTCTGGAAATACCCACACCATAACAACCCATAGTCATCAATTGTGACTTTCCATTTTCATCAAGCACTTTGGCATTCATTGTTTCAGAGTACTTGGTACCGAGCTGGAAGATATGACCAACCTCAATACCGCGACGAATTTCTAATTTGCCGTCACCATCAGGGCTTGGGTCACCCGCAACCACGTTACGAATATCTTGGAATTCTGGCTCCGGTAAGTCACGCAGCCAATTAACGCCTTTTAAATGATGTCCTTCTTTGTTCGCGCCACAGACAAAGTCAGAAAGCGTCTCTGTTGCGTAATCTGCGATAATTCGAAGGTTCAAATTAACAGGCCCAAGCGATCCGGGCTTACTTCCAGTTAATGAGATAATCGTCTCTTCAGTTGCAAATGTTAGTGGCGCTTTAATGCCGTCAATTTTTTCAGCTTTAATTTCATTTAAGCTGTGATCGCCACGAACCAATAAAGCGACCGTGTTATCGTTATCTCCTTCCACAAGCAGGATCTTGATTTGCTGAGTTGCCGGTATATTCATGGCAGTCGCTAAGGCATCAATGGTTCTAAGGCCTGGGGTAGCGAATTCTTCCATTGTTTGTGTTGGTTCGGCACGTCTAGCCGTAGAGGGTAGGGTGGCTGCCTTCTCAATGTTGGCAGCGTAATTTCCGGAATCAGAGAATGCGATATCATCTTCACCGCTGCTGGCTAAAACATGAAACTCATGAGAAGCGTTACCACCGATAGACCCATTGTCAGCTTCAACTGCTCTGAAGTTTAGTCCTAGGCGAGTAAAAATCTTTTGATAGGCATCGTACATGGCATCATAAGTTGCCTGTAATGACTCTTGGTTTTGGTGAAAAGAATAGGCGTCTTTCATAATAAATTCACGAGAGCGCATGACACCAAAACGTGGTCTCACCTCGTCGCGAAATTTAGTTTGAATCTGGTAGTAATTTATCGGTAACTGTTTGTAACTAGTGATTTCGTTACGCACATAATCCGTTATTATTTCTTCATGAGTTGGGCCAAAGCAGAACTCGCGATCACCTCGATCATTAAATCGTAATAGTTCTGGACCATATTCTACCCAGCGTCCCGATTCTTTCCATAACTCGCCAGGTTGGACGCATGGCATTAAAACCTCAACGCCACCAGCGCGGTTCATCTCTTCACGTACAACATTTTCTACTTTGCGCAGCACTTTGAGGCCTAGCGGAGCCCAAGTATACAAACCTGAGGCGATGGGCTTAATCATGCCAGCTTTAAGCATCAATTGATGACTAATGACTTCTGCGTTTGCAGGCGTGTCTCGTAAGGTCGAGATAGGAAACTGTGATACTTTCATAGTTGCTCAGCTGGCTTCTGATTAATATTGATCGGCAAGTATACTGCGATTTCAATTAATCAGAAAGCACTGCTGAGGTTATGATTGTGAAAGCAGATTTTTATAGTCCAGCGCAGTTTTTTTCTAGATTACTTTTTTCTTTGGCAAGGCGCTCGCTAATTTGTTTAGCATTTAGAGGCTTGAGATCGCCTTCTTCAGCAAGGTTTACATTTTTGCTGGTTTCTAAAGTGTGGATGTTTCGTTTTAGGCCGTTGCAGTAAGCGACTCTTGCTTTAGACGTGTCTTCACTGTATTTCTCTTTAGAAGCTGTTTTTTTTGCGTTTTGATCGCCTTCTTTTTCGGTTTTAGATTCTGAAGTATGATGTGACTTAGCTGGCTGCTTTTTGCCAATATTGAATTTGATTTTATCTTCAATATTTTCCGCTTTCTCTTTGGTGTCTTTCGGCGGAGTGGCTGAGTAATGAACCCTGCCTTCACTGTCAGTCCATTTATAAATTTTGGCATGAACTGCTTGAGATAGGCTAATAGTCGCAAAGAGGCTGAGCAGGATTAGTTTAATCATGTTTATTCCTAGCTTATTTTAATTATTTGTAGCGTTGGGGTCAGTAATTGTATGTTTCCTCAAAAATTCTAGCATGGTGATTTGATTAATAAAATTCATAGAGCATCAGTTCGTCGTTTTTTACAGACAATTCAGATGAACTGAACCATAAAAAAAGCCTCTAAGTTAGAGGCTTTTAAGAGTTAATGGTTTAGATTGTTCTAGCTACGTCCAGTCATAAAGTGGATATAATCTTGCAGTTTTTTCCATTCTCCACGATAGGCTAAACCAGCTTGATAGGGCCAAGTCTCTGGCTCATGCATGCGATAATCCGGTCCTGCGGCATCAATAATTTCTTTAAGTGTGTCGCGATCCGAATTTTTGAGCTGCTCGTAAGTCGTAATGCCCGCATCGTTTAGTAGGCTTTCGAAGAATGGGCCAATACCTTCAACTTTTTTTAGATCGTCTGAGCTAGAAGTGCCTTCTGGGCCAGTCGTTTGGCGAACACCTAAATTGCTGCCAGTTAGAAAAGACTGGTACTCAGTGAGTTTCGACCAATTTCCATTTGCACAAAGTGTCGCTTGATGCGGCCAGCTGGCCGGTTCAATTTCTCGAAGCTTGGAGTCACCCGTTGCATCAAGATACTCTTTTAGTTGAGTACGGTTCGCGGCCTGAAGGTCTTTGTAGCTGTATATTCCTCTTTCATTGAGAACCCTAGTAACTTGCTCATCAATTCCAGTGATTTTATTTAGGTCATCAACATCGGTTAATGGCTTGTCGACGCTGGCTTCCTCTCCCAATGTAGCAGCTCCAATTCCTGCAGCGGCTACGCCTAAAGTGCCTGTGGAACTAATCGAGTCATCCAGATCGACTGTGTCGATCATTTCTGATGCCCCTATTTCAGGAACCTCAGGTAAATCAATTTCCGTCTCAAAACTTTTGCTATCAACTTCAGGTAAGTCTATCTCTGAGTCAATGCTGGAACTCATGTCTAGATCAGGTAGATCTATTTCGACGTCTGCTGGTGTAGGCTCAGGGGGGGTGAGTGATAAATCTGGCACTTCAGGGGCGTTAATGTTACCCGTCAGGTCTTCTGCTTTATCGACAACCTTATCTTTGAAAGCGCTAGCCCCAACAGCAACAGCTCCAATACCAGCAGATGCCATACCTAAGCCTTTTCCAAGGCTGGCTTTTCCTGAGGCAAGCTTCTCATCAATCCCAATATCCGGCGCATTAAAGTCAGGTAAGTCAATGCGAGGCCTCGGCGTTGTAACCGTTGGCTCAGGAATATCCAAGTCAGGTGTCTCAACTCTAGCTTGTTTGGGTAAATCTACTTCATTCAAGTTGACTTGTGGGGTATCGATCTCAGGAGCGTTTAGCTCCTGATCGAAGTCAGGGTCGGAATTGTACAACCTTTCCCTGTTAGAGCTGACAATGCCTGTTCCTTCAGGTCTCTTTATCGTTGTTTCATTGATATCAAGAGGTTGCTTGCTTACCTTTTTACTTCCGAAAAGTTTTTTCATTAGCCAGCAGAAAAACCAACCCAAAAGAAAGGCTGCTAATAACATTAGAAAGATCTCTAAAGTCGCATCCATTAAAGTGTAATCAGTTGGCATATTATAGCTCCTCCTGATTGCGCTTATTTTTGCGTGAGCCTAAGGCCCAGCAAAATAAACAGCCCAAAAGAAAAGCACCTGCTAGCATGACAATTAGCTCTAAACTAGCATCTTTAAGGTCATGTGTTTTTGTTACAGCGTGTTCAAACATTTTTTATCCTCAAGCACGGTAATCATTAAGTGATTACGATCCATGTAATAGCTTATTGTTTAAGGGAAGGAATTAATTCTACACGTCGGTTTTGACGTCTTCCTGAGTCCGTTTTATTAGAAGCAATAGGTTGGGTTTCACCCATGGATGCAACATCAATTTGTGACTCATTCGCCCCAAGCTTCACCATCATATCTTTGATTTCAACGGCTCGTTTTAAACCAAGATCCAGATTGTTTTTGGCCTTACCTACGCTGTCAGTATGTCCAGTCAGAGTGACTCTGTGAGAGTCATCAGCATTTAGCCAAGTTGCTACTTCTTTAAAGTAGTTGGTTGCAGCTTCTGAAAGGCCAGGATTTGATGAGCGTGAAGGGAAATACAGTCTACTCTTCTGGATTGTGATTTTAGATGATGCATCGTCACCAGTGCTTTCAGACTTATTAATTGTGACTTGATCTTCTGTCGCAGGCTCGGCAGTAGGAGTTTGCTCAGTTTCGGCAGAAGCAGCAGGAGTCTCACTGGCTTCAGTTTCCTCTGCAGTAGCAGGTTCGTCACTGCCATTGTCAGAGTCAACAATATCGAAGATACCATCACCATCAGTGTCTTTTGGTTGATCAGGGTTGCTACCGAACTCTTCCCCATCGCTCACACCATCGCCGTCACTATCTTGGCTCATTGGGTCGCTGTTGGCTTTTATTTCTAATGCGGTAGGAATTCCGTCATTATCATCATCTTCATCCAATGCATCAATAATACCGTCTTTATCAGTATCCATAGGATTGCTTGGTTCAGAGCCGACTTCGCTGCCGTCAGACACTCCGTCATTATCTGTATCAGCGAGTAGTGGATTCGTTCCAATTTTTTCATTGCTGACTTCATCAGCATCACTCAGTGCATCATCGTCGGTGTCAGCATTTCTAGGGTCTGTTCCTATTGTGCCTTCTTGAAGTGTAGGCAAAGTGTCATTGTCGTCATCTTCATCAAGCGCGTCGATAATGCCATCTTTATCCGTGTCGGTTGGGTTTTGAAGGTCAGCGCCAAGCTCTTCATTATCTTTAAGGCCATCTCCGTCACTGTCATCGCTAGCTGGATTTGTGCCAAGACGCCTTTCGTCTTCATCAGAAATCGCATCATTATCCTGATCGATAAATTCACTTGTAGTAGAAGGAGTTGCCGTAGATGAAGGTTCCTGATCAGCGGCTTCTGTTGCCTGTGTTGTTTCCGTGGTGGGCTCAGATTCTAGGGTTTCAGGAGTGGCTTGTTCATCATTGACCAATCCAGTTGCGGTAACGGCAACTGCAGCGGCACCTGTAGTAGCGATAGTTTTTGCTCTATCAGCAGCACTAGTAAATGCGCCGTCTGTGCGACAGAACCCCTTTATCATGCAGGTGTAATACCACCAACTACCAAATGCCCATACGGCGGTCAGTAATAGTAGTAATAATGCTCTTTTTATCATGATGAATGTCAACTCCTGTGAGAAATCATTAGCGTCATGTATGTCCATCCTGGATATACCGACTTTCCTAGAATTTTAAAGTCAAAAAATAATACTGCATGAATTTTGTGGGAAATCCTATCGATTTTGCAAAATTTAATGTCGAGTACTGTTGTTGCGGAATCTTATTGAAATTATGAAGCTTGTTAAACTTGATATATCAGTAGCAAATTGTGTCCTAGAGGGTCATTAAAAAAGTATAGATCGTCTTGTTTTTAATTAATATGGGCTTCTTATTGGTTTTTTTTGTGAGCTAAATGATAAATCCAAAAGCTTAAACCCATCGTGAGTATGACTGAAAATGCAAATACATATAGACCATAATGTACTTCGACTTTCGCTAAAGCCCCCAGTTTTACCGAAACGAGAAGCAAGGCCACAACAAAGACATCAAGCATAGACCATTTGCCAAGGGTTTCAATGACAGTAAGTGTCTTATCAAGAAAAGAGCCTTTTTTAAAATCAACATTAGTTATCAGTAATAGGCTCACTATCTTTATCACGGGAATGCACAGGCTGAACACGGTAATAAGGATAAAAAGTAACCAATCGTTGTCGTTATAGAGTGTTTGAATGGTTGAAATTAAAGAAATAGTATTTTCAATAAAATAAAGCTTCTGTAAAGTAAGTAATGGAGCTATTACCCCCACAACAAGTGCAACAAGACTGCACAGTAGTAATACATTGATAATGATTCCTTGCGCAGTGAAACGTTTTATAAGGGATGTCGACATTATTACTTGTTGTTAGCTCGATAAATTTATAATAAATGCATTCTAGCAAACCTTAGCCATTTTCAATGGTTAATTATCCATAAAGCTGACGATGGATCGGAGGCGGATAGCGCTAGACCTTGCGAAATGGAGAGTAACAATGTCACTTAGTTCATCAATAGACGTTTCTTACCCACGTCTTAGTCTCTCGAGAGCTGCCTTAGTTTGCGGCTTCCTGTCTTTGTTTTTAGGCTTTCTGATTGCCGTTCCAGGAATAATAATTGGTCACACTGCACGTTCGCAAATTCGTAATAATCCATATCGCTTTGGTGGTGATAGGCTTGCGCTTGCCGGCTTGATGCTTTCCTATCTAGCAGCTGCGTTGAGCTTAATGACTATTGTTTATGTGTTCGTGTACCCAGAGACTTTACAAACAGTTGCTGAATATACGGGCTATAGTCTGTTGTTGAGCGAACGTTAACCGTTAATCGTCACTTTATGTTCGTTTGATTTTCTGGAAAGAATATTTTTTCTACTGTTCCAGCAGTTGGGGTGGTTCGTCGGGATATGAATAGTGCCTGAATAAGCATTAACTTAATCTATTTCTTAAATTCGTTATTGCGGTAAAACAGATCAGGTTCTGTTGCTGTAATGACTGCTAACTTAAGAGATAGTCATCATGTTCAAACGTAATATAAAAATTATACTCGTAGGATTGTTCTCATTAATTTTGATGGTTTTGGCTTATGGCCTATTGGGTAATAACTCAGAAATCATTTCAGATGAAAGTCTTCGAATTGAAGAGCCGGCTGAGCCTAGTATGAAGGCTGATTTTGAAATAGAGTCGGATGATGCTAATACGCCTGTATTGATGAGTGATAGCCAGATTAAGTCATCTCTAGAGAGTAAGTTAATTGATCGGCCTGTTGCCAATTACCGTGAAGATTTGTTGGCAAACTCTGAAGCGAGCGCTCCTGCAGTGATTTCTGAAGTGGAAACACCAACCGCCTTAACAGAAATTGAGAGTCCATTTCGTAACGATGCTATCGAGCGATTTGAAATGAATAATAAAAGAGCAGAGGGTGATGATTCATTTTTATCCTTTGAGTTGAAGGCTGAAGCGAAAGTTACACAGCCACAGGTTCTTGATACAACGACATCTGGGGAAGTTGCTCAGTTTGAACAAGAAAGCGATGTTTCAATCATTCCCGATCAGACAGAATTTTTAGATTTAAATCTTACGGAAACAAAGACTGCTCCAGAAATGGTTCTTGTAGAAGGGGATCAGTTGATCGTTGATGATATTAACCAAGCGCTAGTCAGTTATGACCTTGGGGTGACGGAAGATAAAGAAAGTATTCAGGAGCCTGTAGCTGAAAATAAAGCTTCGGTCTTTACTACGCCGGAAGTAGATGAAGCGTTGATGCAAGGAGATAGCGAAATCAGCAAGCAATACCGCACAACAATGGCAAAGCTGATTTCCATTAATGCAAAATTACGTACGGCAGATGAAGAGAATACGCAGCTACAAAGGCAATTCGAAATGTCGGTTCTCAATAATCAGCAACTGGCTCAGATCATTCGCGATATAGACAACCAGATTAAAACCTTTACCTCTACCAACTAATTTTTTACCACTTGAGCTTTAAACAGAAAGCGCTGTTTAATCTCTCTTTCACGTAGATCTTATTCATAGACTCTAGTAGAATAGATTAGGTTTACGCTGCCATAAATACGAGATGAGTTTTCACTTCGAAAGCTACATCTCGTTTTGTTATGTGACACACTTAAAACAAGTGTTTTTCACAATTCGGATTGCTTTGACAGGTTAATCCGTTTACTACCCAACAGCTGATAACAAGCATATTACTGAAATAGTTCTACATGGAGGCTACGTTGAAAAAACGTGCACTTTTAGTCTTGGAAGATGGAAACGTGTTTCGGGGAAAGTCGATTGGAAGCGATGGGCAGAGCGTTGGAGAAGTTGTCTTTAATACTTCGCTAACAGGCTACCAAGAAATATTAACTGATCCGTCTTATGCGCAACAGATTGTTACCTTAACTTATCCCCACATTGGTAACACTGGCGTCAACTCAGAGGATGAAGAATGTCAGCATATCTATGCTACGGGCTTAGTAGTCAAAGATGTGCCGCGTCTTTACAGTAATTGGCGTAGCAATGAAAGCCTGGATCACTACCTTAACCGTAAAGGCATTGTGGCGATTGCAGACATTGATACGCGCAGACTAACCCGAATACTTCGTGAAAAAGGCGCGCAGCGTGGCTGTATTGTTGCTGGTGATGATATTTCAGAAGCAGCAGCGTTAACCGCGGCAAAGGGTTTTGCTGGGTTGCAAGGCATGGATCTTGCAAAAGAGGTCACGACAGATTCAAACTATGTTTGGAATGAAGGCACATGGAAACTAGAGCCAGAGCAGCAAACTACAGTTGACCCCAGTTCGGCAAAATTCCAAGTGGTTGCCTACGATTATGGGGTTAAACAAAATATATTGAGAATGCTAGCGGACCGTGGCTGTAGTGTAACGGTAGTGCCCGCAAAAACGTCAGCGGCTGACGTGTTAGCGATGAAGCCGGACGGAGTATTCTTGTCGAATGGCCCTGGTGACCCAGAGCCATGTGATTACGCTATTTCAGCAATTACACAAATTCTTGAGCATAAAGTACCGACCTTTGGTATATGTTTAGGTCATCAGTTGCTAGGTCTAGCAAGTGGCGCAAGCACCGTTAAAATGAAGTTTGGGCATCATGGCGCTAATCATCCGGTGCAGGATTTAGCAACCAACAAAGTGATGATTACCAGTCAGAATCATGGTTTTGCAGTTGATGAAACAACATTGCCCGACACTTTAAAAGCCACGCATCGTTCATTATTTGATGATAGCTTGCAAGGCATTGAAAGAACAGACTGCCCAGCCTTTAGTTTTCAGGGTCACCCAGAAGCTAGTCCCGGGCCGCATGATATAGCCCCTATATTTGACAAATTCATTGCAATGATGGAGACGCAAGGTTAACCCATGGCTAAACGTACAGACATAAAAAGTATTTTAATCATAGGTGCTGGACCGATTGTTATAGGTCAGGCATGTGAGTTTGATTATTCGGGCGCACAAGCTTGTAAAGCGCTACGTGAAGAAGGTTACCGCGTCATCTTAGTTAATTCTAATCCTGCAACCATCATGACTGACCCTGAAATGGCCGATGCGATTTATATCGAACCAATTCAGTGGGAAACGGTGGCGAGAATAATCGAGAAGGAAAAGCCGGATGCATTGCTCCCAACAATGGGTGGGCAAACGGCTCTCAACTGTGCGCTTGATTTAGATCGCGAAGGTATTCTAAACGAATACAATGTTGAGATGATTGGTGCACGAAAAGAAGCCATTGATATGGCCGAAGACCGTGAAAAGTTTCGAAATGCGATGACGGATATCGGGCTTAACTCTGCCCGTGCGGGTGTTGCTCATAGCATGGAAGAAGCCAATCAAATCCAAAAAGGCTTAGGCTTTCCTACGATCATTCGGCCGTCTTTCACCATGGGTGGTTCCGGTGGTGGTATTGCCTACAACCGTGATGAGTTTGAAGAAATTGTTGCGCGCGGTTTGGATATGTCGCCAACGACAGAAGTGCTGCTTGAAGAGTCTTTGCTAGGTTGGAAAGAGTACGAAATGGAGGTGGTACGAGATACCGCTGACAATTGCATCATTATCTGTGCGATAGAAAATGTGGATCCGATGGGCGTGCATACCGGTGACTCAATAACCGTAGCACCGGCTCAAACGCTAACGGACAAAGAATATCAAATTTTGCGAAACGCCTCTATTGATGTGTTGCGTAAAATTGGTGTTGACACAGGCGGTTCAAACGTTCAATTCTCAATCAACCCTGTCGATGGCAGAATGATTGTAATCGAGATGAACCCACGAGTATCTCGTTCATCAGCCTTAGCTTCAAAAGCAACCGGTTTCCCGATTGCAAAAATAGCCGCTAAGTTGGCTGTTGGTTACACGCTTGATGAATTGCGCAACGAAATTACGGGTGGTGCGACTCCGGCCTCATTTGAGCCTTCAATCGATTATGTTGTCACGAAAATCCCTCGATTTACATTTGAAAAATTCCCAAAAGCGGATGCACGTCTAACAACGCAAATGAAATCTGTTGGCGAGGTTATGGCGATTGGTCGTACCTTCCAAGAGTCTTTCCAGAAAGCATTGCGTGGGCTTGAAACAGGGATAGACGGTTTAGACGAGAGGTTAAATCTCAATGCTGACTCTCCAAAGGATGAGTTACGTCGCGAGTTAACCGAAGCAGGTCCAGAGCGTATTCTTTATGTTGCTGATGGCTTCCGCTTTGGTCAGAGCGCAGAAGAATTATTTGAGCAAACGGCTATAGATCCTTGGTTCTTAGATCAGATTCAAGAGCTTGTTGAAATGGAAGAGGCTTTAAAAGGCAGAGTCATTTCTGATATCGACAAAGATGAGCTATTTGACCTGAAGCGCAAAGGATTCTCTGACCGTCGTCTTGCTAAACTACTCAATACCAAAGAAGCTGAAGTGAGCGATTACCGCAGAGGAATTGGTGTTAGGCCAATTTATAAGCGTGTGGATACTTGTGCAGCGGAATTCTCAACAGATACTGCTTATATGTACTCTTCTTATGACGAAGAGTGCGAATCAGCCCCTTCTAATAAAGATAAAATCATGGTTTTGGGCGGAGGTCCAAACCGAATCGGTCAAGGAATTGAGTTTGATTACTGTTGTGTTCACGCAGCCCTAGCTATGCGCGATGACGGTTATGAAACCATTATGGTGAATTGTAACCCAGAGACAGTATCAACTGATTACGATACATCGGATCGGTTGTATTTTGAGCCCTTGACTTTAGAAGATGTGATGGAAGTTGTGCATCTTGAAAAGCCTAAAGGCGTCATTGTGCAGTATGGTGGTCAAACACCGCTGAAATTGGCAGAAGCGTTAGAAGCGAGTGGTGCTGTTATCATCGGTACAAGTCCAGATTCAATTGATATGGCCGAGGATCGCGAGCGTTTTCAGCAGATGATTCAAGAGCTTGGGTTAAAACAGCCTCCCAATAGAACGGCGCGTGAGCCAGAAGAGGCGGTAACACTTGCTGCTGAGATCGGTTATCCGCTTGTTGTACGACCTTCATACGTATTGGGTGGCCGTGCAATGGAGATAGTCTATAACGAAGAAGACCTTCGTTATTACATGCGCACTGCAGTAGAAGTTTCGAATGACTCGCCAGTTTTATTGGATCGTTTTCTTGATGATGCGATAGAAGTTGATATGGATGCTATTTGTGATGGCGAAGATGTTTTAATCGGTGGCATCATGCAGCATATTGAGCAGGCGGGTGTACATTCTGGTGACTCAGCTTGTTCACTACCTCCGTATTCTTTAAGCGATAGTCTTCAAGATCAGATGCGTGAGCAATGCGTAAAAATGGGCAAGGCTCTTAGCGTTGTTGGCTTGATGAATATCCAGTTTGCCATAAAAGATGACGAGATATTCGTACTAGAAGTTAATCCGCGAGCATCAAGGACCGTCCCGTTTGTATCAAAAGCAATTGGCCAACCTTTAGCTAAAATTGCGGCAAGGTGTATGGCTGGTGTTTCTTTGAAGGAGCAAGACTGTCTTACGGAAGTTGTCCCAGACTACTATTCCGTTAAAGAAGCAGTTTTCCCATTTATTAAGTTCCCTGGCGTTGATCCAATCCTTGGCCCTGAGATGAAGTCTACGGGTGAAGTGATGGGAGTTGGTAAGAGTTTCGCTGAAGCTTTTGGTAAGTCACAGCGCGGTGCGAGTATTAGTTTTCCTAAGAATGCAGGAACGGCTTTCCTTAGTGTAAGAGAAGTCGATCGCAAATATATCGTAGGTGTTGCAGAAAGCTTGGTTAGTCAAGGTTTTGATTTAGTTGGAACGCGAGGCACTGCAAGGCTGCTTAATGATAAAGGCATTGATTGCAGAAGTATCAATAAGGTTCGTGAAGGACGCCCCCATATAGTTGATATGATCAAGAATGATGAAGTAAACTTGATTATCAATACGACCGAAGGGAAGAAGGCAATAAACGATTCGTATGAGATACGAAGAGAGGCTTTGCAAGGTAAAGTCACTTACACAACAACTATGGCAGGTGCTTGGGCGCTTTGTGAGGCAATGGCGTTCAAAGATAAGGAGCAGGTTTATCGTCTGCAAGACCTCCATGAAGGAATTAAGAAGGCATCATGAATAGACCTCCAATAACGGCACAAGGCGCGGAGCTTTTAAAAGAAGAGCTGAACCGATTAAAAACAGTGGATCGCCCGCGTATCATTCAGGCTATTGCAGAAGCTAGAGAGCATGGCGACCTTAAAGAAAATGCTGAATATCATGCTGCAAGAGAGCAGCAAAGCTTTGCTGAAGGTCGCATTCAGGCATTGGAGTCAGCATTATCTTCGGGTCAAATAATTGATGTTACCTCGCTCAATGTACAGGATCGTGTTGTGTTTGGCGCTAAGGTTGAATTGGAAGATCTTGAAACTGAAGAGATTGTAATTTATCAAATTGTTGGTGATATTGAAGCTGACATTAAGTTGAATAAAATTGCTGTCTCCTCCCCAATTTCTCGTGCTTTAGTCGGCAAGGAAGTTGGTGATGTTGCGGTTGTCAAAGCACCTAACGGTTTACGTGAATACGAAATTATTTCGGCCACCTACACCGGCTAGTTCGCGATAGAGCCACCCTTTTGGGTAACGCGTTTGATAACGCAATTAGAAAAATTATAAATATGTCTGAAACTACAATTATTAATCTACTTCGCCATGGTGAAGTAGATTTAGGTAGCGTATTTTGCGGAACTACTGACCCTGAACTGAGTGATATTGGTTGGTCACAAATGCAGAAAGCCGTAGAAACCGAGCAGGGATGGAATAGAATTATTACTTCTCCTTTGCAGCGTTGCCACGAGTTCGCAGAGTCATTGGCTTCCCAAGAAGAAATCGAGCTATCAATTAATCAGAGTTTTCAAGAAATAGATTTTGGATTGTGGGAGGGTCAGGATCCAAAAGATATTTTAGAAAAAGAATCAGACGCCTTAAATGCTTGGTGGAAAGCTCCAACGAAAGTTGTGCCGCCTGAAGGTGAAGCTTTTCTTGATTTTAGGAGTCGAGTACTCAAGGCTTTTAATGAAGTGGTCAGCCAAAATGGCGACGAGAATATTTTAATAGTGACTCACGCTGGTGTTATCAGAGTCATCATGATGCATATCTTGGGTATGCAGGATGAACACCTATTTCGCTTAAATGTAGATTACGCTAGTTATACACGGATTCGGCTTTATCGCGATGAGACTGGGGAGTGGGGAACTTTACTTTCACATAGATAATAAATTATGTTTGTCGTCCCTCGTCTGTAACTACATTCGCCAATTAGCTCTGTGACAAGTTAATCCATTCTTTGCAGATATTTTCGACCGCTAAATGATTTACTGAGGCTTGGGAGTTTTTAGAAAGTGATCTGCGCATTTCATCATTGTGAAAAAGGGTGTCTATAGATTCAATCAGCGCAGGTTTATCGTCGGTATTGATTAAAAAGCCGTTGACCCCTCCCTTTATTATTTCTCTTGGCCCTGTTGGACAGTCGGTTGCAACTGCAGGGCAGCCAAGAGTAAGTCCTTCAATTAGCACCATTGGAAAGCCTTCTGCGCGACTGGATAAAAGCATAAACTCCGCATTTTTCATGTATTTGAATGGATTTTTAAGGCGTCCTGGTAAATGCACACTTTCTTCCAGTTTTAGCGTTTTGATTTGTCGTTCTAGGTCGCCCCTTAATTCACCTTCTCCCAAAATAATAAGATCGCAGTTTTTAATGGCTTTGCTTTCTGCAAAAGCATCAATCATTAAATCAAAATGTTTTTGGTAAGTTAAGCGTCCGACAGCGATCAGAAATTTACGGGGGTGTTGAAAAGGTTCGTTGGCAAGTGTTTCTAATTCTTTAAATGGGACAGGGTTATAAATCCTCACGACATTATCAAGAGATACATCCTTTACAAGTGTATTGGCAATGTCGTCAGAAACCGGTGCAACCGCTTTTGCTAAAGGGTAGATATATTTTACTAAGCAACGTTCAGTTGGGTTGAGGAAATTATAATCAATATGGAGAGAAGCGATGGTGTTTCTTGAGGCTAGTATTGATGGATAATTTGCAGACTCCATGAATCCAAAAATGTGGTCAAACTTGTGCTTAGCAAAAGCGCCTTTTAATTTATAAGCTCTTTTTAAAAGATTATAAGTTTTACCAAGAAAACTCGGTTTATCAGGGCAATTTATGTCAAGAATCTTTCCGCCATATTCATAGTCAATATTTGCGGAATCAAAAAGTATGATCGTAACATCATACTTTTTAGCAAACTCCTGTGACAATGTCGCTACAACGCGTTCGCCACCACCGGAGCTTAGTGAGCTTATCACTAAGGCAATTTTTTCCATTTACACGGCCTATTTTATTACTTATATATTTTCCTGTGTTGAGAGAGCCCAATTGTGGAGGGGATCTGCACAGAAATAACGAATCAATCGCCAGAACAGTCTAGATTAAGTGGCAAGCATTAACACTATTTCAAGGATAGAAGTACCGAGTCCCTAGATGGAATGATAGTTATTGATAATCGTTTGCATTTGCATTAGCATTTGCGCGTTCTCCAAGCACTTGGAGAGGTGTTTTTCTCCAACATAAAGAGACTACGTGGCGTCAGTTTTCGGTATTCGAGCTTGGTGGGTCATAACAATCGCTATCGTTATGGCATTGCCCATATTAGTCATACTTGGGTTTGTCCTGCAGCCATTTAATGAAAACTGGCAGCATTTATTAGACAACCTTCTGTTTGAATATGTCAGCAACTCATTGCTACTCATGCTTGGGGTCAGTGTAGGCGTACTCAGTATGGGTATCATTGCCGCATGGTTAACCTCAAGTTGTGATTTTCCCGGTCGCTCGATTCTGTCTTGGGCGCTATTATTACCACTGGCAATTCCAGCCTACATCGTCGCCTACACTTATACTGGCTTATTAGACTTCTCTGGTCCTGTTCAAGAGCAGTTACGCAATTGGTTTGATTGGGGGTACGGGGATTATTGGTTTCCCGAAATCCGCTCGTTAGTCGGAGCGATGTGTATGCTATCCCTTGTGCTGTATCCTTATGTTTATATGATGGCTAGGGCTGCATTTTTAGAGCAGTCTGTTTCAGTCTTGGATGCAAGTAGAACGCTAGGATATTCACCACTCAAAGGTTTTATAAGTGTTGCTTTGCCATTAGCTAGGCCTGCGATTATTACAGGTGTTTCTTTAGCATTGATGGAGACCTTAGCGGATTACGGTACGGTTCAGTACTTCGGTATTAGTACTTTTACCACAGGGATTTTTAGAACGTGGTATGGCTTAGATGACAGTGTTACCTCGGCACAATTGGCATCTTTGCTACTTAGTTTTGTCGTGGTCTTGATTTTCCTTGAAAGGCAGTCTAGACAAAAAGCAAAGTTCCATAACGTTTCTAATGGTAGTGGAGGGGCAGCACGATTTAAGCTTAGTGGTTGGAAAGCCTTCTGGGCAACCTTGGCCTGCAGCTTACCAGTGATATTTGGTTTTATTGTTCCGGCCGGTCAGTTGCTGTTTTGGACAATCAGTACTGCTGATCAAACCTTAGACGAAAGCTTTTTCCGATTAGCAACCAATAGCCTGCTGCTAGCAACCGTTGCAGCCCTAGTTGCAGTCTGTCTTGCTTTGCTGCTTTGCTATGCGAAACGTTTGCTAAACACACCGTCAGTGAAAGGGGCTGTCTCAGTGGCCTCAATGGGATATGCGATTCCAGGAACCGTCATTGCTATTGGCGTAATGCTGCCATTGGCGTGGTTTGATAATGCTTTAGATGCTTGGTTAACTAGCGCTTTTGGTATATCGAGTGGTTTATTGCTTTCCGGTACTTTATTCGCCTTGGTTTTTGCCTATACCGTTCGGTTTTTATCAGTCTCAATTCAAGCAGTTGATGCTGGTTTAGCCAAGATAAAGCCATCAATGGATGATGCGGGGAGAAGCCTAGGGTTAACACCGATGAGCGTGTTGAAAACAATACATGTGCCACTGATGAGAGGAACCGTGCTGACAGCTTTGTTATTAGTTTTTGTTGATGTGCTTAAAGAGTTACCGGCTACCTTGATTCTCAGGCCTTTTAATTTTAATACGCTTGCCGTGCGAGCCTATGAAATGGCATCAGATGAGCGTCTTGCAGATGCTGGTGCACCCGCATTAATGATTGTCGTCGTGGGTATTATCCCAGTGATTCTACTAAGCCGTTCAATCGCCCGCTCACAGCTTAAGAGGAATTCCCCGCTTAAGTTACCCAAAAATAATCATCTTCCCAATATGGCCTCACTGTCATGAGTGTTTTGGAGCTTAAATCAGTTAGCCTTGCATTTGATGAGCAGGTCGTGGTTGAAAGTGTTTCTCTCAAACTAAAAGATGGAGAAATCGCCTGCCTATTAGGCCCCAGTGGCTGCGGGAAAACCACGCTGTTAAGGGCCATTGCTGGATTCAAACCCTTGCATAGTGGAACGATTGATTTTGCGGGCAGTATTCTTAGTTCTTCTAGCAAAACCGTTCCTCCTGAAAATAGGCGGGTGGGTATGGTGTTTCAGGACTTTGCACTTTTCCCACACCTAACTATTGCTGAAAATATCTGTTTTGGAATTCGTCAGCAGAGTAGAAAGGAAAAAAGCCATCGACTATCAGAGTTGCTCGGCTTGATCGGTCTGGCGGGAAGTGAAGACAAGTACCCACATGAATTATCGGGAGGGCAGCAGCAGCGAGTTGCCTTAGCCAGAGCTATTGCCCCGAAACCTCATCTGTTACTGCTAGATGAGCCATTCTCCAGCATGGATGTTGAGCTGCGTGCATCGTTAGCGAAAGAAATTCGCAGCATTTTAAAGCATGAAAAAATCTCTGCGGTTATGGTGACACATGATCAGCATGAGGCTTTCAGTATGGCGGATAGGATTGGCGTGATAAATGAGGGGAGCCTCCTGCAATGGGCTACTGCCGAGGATTTATATCATTCGCCTGCTAATCGCTTTGTGGCACGATTTGTTGGGAATAGTAACTTTCTAAACGGCGTGGTGACGGGTGATAAGGTTGATACTGCATTGGGGCGTTTTGCTTTTAAAGAGTCAGAAGAGGAGCCGATTGCAGTAGCTGATGGGCTGCAGGTTAAGGTTTTAATTCGCCCAGAATATATACGAAAATGCGAAGGCTCAGGCAATCCCGCAACGCTGCTTTCAAGAGAGTTTAGAGGTGGATATTACCTTTACACCGTCAGTCTTCACAGCGGGGAAGAGGTGCAAGCATTATTGCCGTCACTCGCAAATTTTCAATTAGGCGAGGCGGTAAGAATCACCTTAATAGCTGACAAAGTCAGTATCTTTAAAATTGATTAAAAAAGACTCTCAATAAGCGATTAAAACCCAATTTTATGCTGCCTAAAATGATTCATTAGATGACAATTCTGTTATAATTCTACGTATATATTTAGGGAAATGTCGTAGACAAAAAACATGGCAGAATTCGCAAAAGAAATAATACCAATAAACCTTGAAGATGAAATGCGTAAATCCTATTTGGATTATGCAATGAGCGTAATTGTCGGGCGTGCTTTGCCTGATGTTCGCGATGGTCTCAAGCCTGTTCATCGTCGTGTTCTCTATGCCATGAGCGTCCTTGGCAACGATTATAATAAACCCTACAAGAAGTCAGCCCGTGTGGTTGGTGATGTAATCGGTAAGTACCACCCTCATGGTGATACTGCGGTTTACGACACCATGGTCCGTATGGCCCAGCCTTTTTCGATGCGCTATATGCTTATCGACGGACAGGGTAACTTTGGTTCGGTCGATGGTGATTCACCAGCTGCTATGCGTTATACCGAAGTGCGGATGTCCCGTATTGCTCATGAGCTTCAGGCTGACTTAGATAAAGAGACGGTTGATTTTATTGAGAACTATGATGGTTCTGAGTCTGAGCCAGCGGTTTTCCCTACACGCCTTCCTAATTTGCTGATAAACGGTTCTTCTGGAATCGCGGTGGGAATGGCAACAAATATTCCGCCACACAACTTAACTGAAGTCATTAACGGTTGTTTGGCGTTGGTTGATAATCCTGATATGGATATCTCTGAGTTAATGGAATACATCCCCGGCCCAGATTTTCCAACGGCGGGTGTAATCAATGGCGCTGCGGGTATTAATCAGGCTTACCATACAGGTAAGGGAAGTATTCGTATTCGCGGTGTTGCTGATTTTCAGCAAGATAAGAACGGTCGTGATCAGATTGTTGTCACCGAGCTACCTTATCAAGTTAACAAAGCACGCTTAATCGAAAAAATTGCTGAGCTGGTAAAAGATAAAAAGATTGAAGGTATTTCCGAGCTTCGAGATGAATCTGATAAAGACGGCATGCGCATGGTGGTGGACCTTAAGCGTGGTGAAGTGCCTGAGGTTGTTTTAAATAATCTGTATAAGCATACCCAGCTTCAGGCTAGTTTTGGTATTAACATGGTCGCCCTGATTGATGGCCTACCAAAACTGCTCAACCTTAAAGAGATATTAGCTGCATTTATACGTCATCGTCGCGAAGTTGTAACTCGTCGCACAATCTACTTGTTGAGGAAGGCACGTGAAAGGGCGCATATATTAGAAGGCCTTGCGGTTGCTTTGGGCAGTATCGATGAAGTTATTACGACCATTAAAAATTCGTTAAACCCTGCTGAAGCAAGAGTTGCTTTGTTAGCAAAGCCTTGGTCAGCGGACATCGTGCTAGAAATGCTGCAGCGTGGAGATTCTTCAGATGCCAGACCTGAAGACCTTCATCCCCGTTTTGGATTGAAAGACGATGGTTATTGGCTTTCAGACGCTCAGGTCACTGCAATACTAGAGCTGCGCTTACATCGTTTAACCGGCCTTGAAAAAGATAAAATCTTAACGGAATACCGTGAAATCTTAGAGCGCGTCATTGATTTCTTGGATATCTTATCTAGCCCAGAGCGTCTATTGGATGTTATTCGTGGTGAGTTCAGAGAAACATTAGAGCAATACGGTGATGAGCGTCGAACTCAAATCAACGCCATTGGTGAAGATTTGGGCATGCAAGACCTCGTGCCAGAAGAAGATGTCGTGGTTACGTTGTCGCACGCAGGTTATGCCAAAGCGCAACAGGTTGACGTGTATCAAGCGCAACGACGAGGCGGCCGCGGTAAAACAGCGACCAAGATGAAAGATGAAGACTTTATTGAGAAGTTATTCATTGCCAGTACGCATGACACTATTCTTTGTTTCTCCAGTTTGGGGCGTTTGTATTGGATGAAGGTTTATCAGCTTCCAATCGCATCGCGTAATTCGCGTGGCTTGCCTATGGTGAATTTGCTGCCGTTGCAAGAAGGTGAGCATATTCAGGCAATTCTTCCAATTCGCGAGTACGAAGACGGCAAATTCATCTTCATGGCGACTGAAAATGGTACGGTAAAGAAGACAGATCTAAAGGCATTCTCTAATCAGCGTGCTTCGGGAATTATCGCGATCGACCTTCGCGACGACAATCAGCTAGTTGACGTTGCCATTACAGATGGCAATAGTGACGTCATGATGTTCACCTCCAGTGGTAAAGCGATACGTTTCAATGAGAATGATGTTCGTGCTATGGGCCGAACCGCGGCGGGTGTTCGCGGTATTAAGATGGATGAAGGCGTAAAAGTTAACGCATTGCTCATCTTAGAAGAAGGTAGATTGCTAATGGCGACTGAGCATGGTTACGGTAAGCGAACTGAAGTTGATCAATTCTCTCCTCAAAAACGTGGCGGTTCTGGTGTGATAGCCATTCAAACATCGGAGCGTAACGGTGATGCAATTGGCGCGGTTCAAGTAATCGATGATGATGAAATCATGATGATTTCTGATGGTGGAGTCTTAGTAAGAACTGCTGTTAAAGATGTTTCCGTCACCGGTCGAAATACGCAGGGTGTAAGGTTAATCAAACTTGGTAAAGGAGAGCGACTCACTCAGATAGAGCGTATCGCGAAAATGGAAGGCGACGACGAGGAGTTAGACGAAGAAGGTAATCCTGTCGTTGCTGCTGAATCTTCTGATGATGATACTGATTTGAGCAAAGCTTCTGGTGATCAGTCAAATGCCTCGGATGCAGCGTCTCCTGAGAGTGATGACTAGTTGGTAAGAACATAAAACGGGCTGTTTATGAGTGACAAAGATGACCTGCTGGCTATCGAAGCCGAGCAGGCGATGACGAAGAAATTAGTTGGTATTCGCGATCGAATTGATTCAATCGATACACAGATTCTACAACTATTGAGTGATCGAGCTAACTGTGCAGAAGAAGTGGCAGTCGCTAAACGTGAAGCCGGCGAGAAAGACATTAAGTTTTATCGCCCAGAAAGAGAAGCTCAGATTTTACGTCGCGTGACTGAAATTAACCCCGGCCCGCTGGCTAATGAAAGGATTTCTGCAATTTATCGAGAAATCATTTCTTCTTGCCTAGCACTAGAACAGCAAATTAAAGTGGCCTATCTTGGCCCAGCAGGCACTTTTACTGAGTTGGCCGCGACCAAGCATTTTGGCACTGCGGTTAGTACCGCTCCATTTGGATTGATCCCTGAGGTTTTTCGACAAGTTGAAGCTGGCATGGCTGATTATGGGGTAGTGCCAATTGAAAACTCCACCGGCGGTATTGTTTCCAATACATTAGATCGTTTTATCAATTCACCGCTTAAAATATGCGGAGAGGTAAAACTGGTCATTCACCAGAATTTGATGCATGTTAGTGGTGATATGGGTGACATTAGGCTCATTTATTCACATGAGCAATCGCTAATGCAATGCCGCGACTGGCTGGATAGAAACTATCCAGGCATTGAAAGAGTAGCGGTTACCAGTAACGCTGAAGCCGCTAGATTAGCCGCTGAAGATAGCAATGCGGCGGCAATCGCTGGTGAAAACGCGGCAAACCTTTACGACCTAAAAATTGTCTCGCCACATATCGAAGACTCACCCAATAACATGACCCGTTTCTTAGTCATTGGTAACGAAGAGATTCCTGCGAGTGGTAATGATCGTACTTCATTGATGATATCCACTAGGAATCGTTCAGGAGCTTTGTATCATTTGCTGGAACCGATAAAGCGCCACGGCTTAGATATGACCCGTATTGAGTCTCGTCCAGCACTTGATACGCAGTGGGATTATATTTTCTTTTTGGATCTCAATGGTCATATTAGTAGCGATAAGATGCAGCTAGCAATGAAGGATTTGGAAGCCGAAGCGGAATACATTCGAGTGCTAGGTTCTTACTCCAAAGCGATTATGTAACTGACTGATATGATAAAAAAATTAGTAATATTTGGCGTAGGTTTGATCGGTGGTTCGCTGGCGATGTCCTTAAAAAAAGCCAACTATTGCAATACGATTATTGGGTGTAGTCGA
>CALHTA010000056.1 GCA_938038645.1 uncultured Thiotrichaceae bacterium | reverse complement strand
GTTGCCATTGCAATGGCATCTTCTCCACCAACAACTAAGACGTTTCCAGCTGATTGATACTGGATTTGCCCAGTAGCCTCCGGTTGAAACTTCTCAATACTGGACAGCGCTGTTTCGCGAGGTGTCATTTCAATCATAGCGGGCTCTTCTCTGGTAGCGGTTCTTTCTAATTCACGGCGGGCTTCAACTTCAAACATGTGCTTCATGTCGCAAGTGACAGTGTCGCCCAGCGGCTCAAATTTAGTGTAATCATCATCGTATTCATCTAGGCCGTCACGAATGTTAAAATCATCGCCTTGGAATAATTTTCGTAGCGCAAGTTTGCGCAGGCCGTCACTGACTTTAGGAGACATAAATGCAGAGTAGTCTGAGTGCTGATCCATCGTTTCTAAGTCAGGCATATCCTCATCAGTCAGCAGTGGCGGCACTTCTTCTGCTGTTGAAATGCCGCTCTCTTGCTCGCTTTGGGTCGATGTTGGGTCGTCGCCATCGTCAGGACTACGGGGGGGATTGGATAATGCTTCTAATTCAATACTTTCATCAACTTGTTCTTCAGGCGCTTCCTGTTTGCGGCGAGACCAGCGGCTAAGAAAACCTTCATTCTTCTCATTCATGCCCTTACATTGCCTCCGCCTTTTTTCCAATTATTGAGTTTCCGTTTGAATTTCTTTTCTGGGAAATAATTGTCGATAACGAATGACTCCATCCAGCCATATATCTCTGCTGGAATTTCAACGGGATAGACTTCTTTACCCCCTTCTTGCTCAGCATGAGCTTCATCGAAACTCATACTGACTTTAAAAGGCTTGGGTTCTTCGTTTTCTTCGTTGTCAGTGATGACGTAGCAGCTGGGATTAGGGGAAACCATATTGTGATAGTAGCTTTCGCACTCATCTTTATAGAGGTGCATTGAAAAGCCGGTGTAGAGGTATTGTTCGATATCACCGCGAGTGTGTAGATGCGTTTTTTGTGATTCGCCACTTTGGCTGTCAGCTCGCTCGCCGATGATGATGCCGACCACTGTCCAATAGGCGTCAGCCCATTTACTGACACTCGGGCGTTTCTCCATGATTATAGAAACAGGGAAACTGCTTTGATCCATCTAAACCTCCTCAGATAGTAAGTGCAGAAACAGGTTTCATCACTCACTTAGATGTATTGTTGCTTGATAAAACTAGCAACTACCTATCTCAATAGCAATATGCGTGCCAACCTAAAACCCTTGTGAATGCGCAGGATTAGTGTTTTTATAAATTTCCATGAGACTAAATGTCTCGTTTTCTACATATATTGAGGCATTTTGATTCAGTCGAATTTAGCGCTAGTAGCCTCTTTGTAAGAAATTACGTGTATATTGCTAGAAATATCGATTCGGCATGATACTTGCTGCTGTAGTTAGTATAAGCGCAGCTTGTCAGGAGGAAATACAATGGCCATTGAAGTTCATGACGCCTATATGAGTGTTCGTCAGGTTGCGGAATACCTACACCTGAACGAAAAGAAAATCTATGAACTGGTCAAAGAACAAAGTATTCCTGCAACCAAAGTCACAGGCAAATGGCTCTTTCCAAGAGGGATGGTTGATCGTTGGTTAACTGAGTCATCTAATAGCGGCGTACTGACCGATAGATTAAACATTGCTGGGAGTGACGACCCTTTATTACAACGCCTAGTACTCTCTCAAACTCAAGAAATGGATTCGCACGGTCTGGTTAATTACACCGCGACCGGCACCCGTATGGGTCTCAAGTTGTTACAAGCCCGCCGGATTGACGCGGCTTGCTTACATTGGGGGCCGAGTGAAGAGAGTAGCTTCAGACATCCCGCTTTACTCAAACAGCATCGACAACACAGTAAGTGGGTGCTGATTCACCTATTTAATCGAGAGCAAGGTTTGATTGTGCATCCAGATGTCTTGGCCCAGGTTGGTGGTCATTCTGAGTTGTGTGATGCGAATTGGCAATGGGTCGGTAGGCAAAACGGTGCAGGCTCACAGCGTTTTCTAATGGAGACGTTAATCAAGTCAGGCCGGAATGTGGATGATCTGAATCAGTCGGTTCAAGCGCACTCTGAGAAAGAGGCGGCTAGTTTCATCGTGATGCGCCAAGCTGATGTCGCTTCAGGCCCACGTGCAGTAGCGATTGAAGCGGGTTTAGAATTCATTAGTATGGGTTGGGAGTCTTTTGATATCGCTCTAAATAAAGGCATTTGGTTTAGAAATATTTTCCAAACGCTGCTTAAAAGATTGCAGTCGGATGAAGCGCAAAAACTCGCAGTGATGTTACAAGGATATGATCTATCACGAAGTGGTGAGCTGCTTTGGGGAGAAAGCTAAGGTGTTCCCGGGCTACCAGTTTGGCCAATCGATTTGGCAAAAACTTCAGCGCAATGTGCGTTATAAGTTGCTGGTGCTGGTGTTAATTCCAATTGTATTAGTCATCCCACTAGCGGTTGGCGGCGCAATTTATTGGGGGCATACGCTGACTTATGACCAGCTTTATATCAAAGTAAACACTGACCTTGATGTCTCCAATAATGTATTCCAGCGATTGCAGGATGACTATCAGCGCCAATTAGAGCGTTTTGCCGAGTCTTATGCGTTTCGTGAGGCGTGGGATAAAGGCAACAAAGAGAGCGTTCAGACCCAACTTCAGCAACTAAAGAAAACGGCGGGATTTTCTTATTTATTATTTAATGAAAAAGAGCGATTTACCCAAGATGATGATAACGCTAAACACTACTTAGGCCGCCCCTCTAGATTATTAAAAACAGTCCTTCAAGGCAATGGTGCCACGGGCATTGAGGTGTTTAGTCATGATGATTTGTTAGCGTTGGATAAAGCACTGGCTAATCAAATAAATCTTCCCTTACTAGAAACCCCATATGCTCGGCCAACGGAGCGCACGGTTGAAAATCGGGCGATGATGATACGTACGCTTTATCCCGTGACGGATAAGGCAGGGGAAATATTAGCGGTACTAGATGCAGGAGTGCTGCTGAATGATAATTTCGAGCTGGTTGATGCCATCAGAGATTTGGTTTATGGCCCAGGCAGCTTGCCCAAAGATAGTTTAGGCACGGTGACGATATTTTTAGATGATGTGCGCATTTCAACAAATGTTCCGCTACGTCCAGGTGAGCGTGCGTTGGGAACGAGGGTTTCTGAGGTCGTAAACAATCATGTGCTGGGTAGAGGCGAGAATTGGATCAATCGTGCGTTTGTAGTGAACGATTGGTATATCTCAGGTTATACGCCCATTTTGGATGTCGACAATAAACGGGTGGGCATTCTTTATGCGGGTTTTCTGGAAAAGCCGTTTAGGGCTGATTTATGGGCTGCAATTTTTGCGTTGATGGTGTTGTTGTTATTGCTTCTAGCGCTATCGATGCTGCTGTCATTTTACAGCGCGAAGTCTATCTTTAGCCCGCTTGAGAGAATTAGTAGTGTTATAGGCAAGATTCGCGGGGGCGAACAAGACAGGGTGGGTACGGTTAAATCGGAGGATGAAATTGCCGAGTTAGCACATGAATTTGATTCGCTATTAGATTTGCTGCAACAGCGAAATCAGGAAGTAGAAAGCTGGGCGGGTGAGTTAGAAAGCAAAGTTGAACGACGAACCGATGAACTGATGCGTAAAAATAATGACCTGAGTCAATCCATCAAAATGCTCAGTCAAACACGCCGTAAATTGGTGGTAGCAGAAAAGCTGGCTGCTTTAGGGGAGCTTACTGCGGGTGTCGCACATGAGATTAATAACCCAACCGCCGTCATGCTGGGCAATATGGACTTGCTAGCCGCCGAACTTGGAGATCATGCTAAACCTGTGCAGGGTGAAATTGACCTGATTATCGAGCAAATTTATCGGATTCAGGAAATACTCGACAATTTACTTCGCTACGCTCGTCCCAATACGTTTAGTTCTCACCTTGAGACGGTTGATGTGAATGTTGTTGTGAAGCAAACCTTCCAATTGATCGAGCACTTAAGTAAAGACAAGCAATTCGAGCTTAATGCAAATTACGAAGCAACTCAGCCAATCGAAATTAATGCGCATGAGCTGCAGCAGGTGTTAGTGAATTTGATTAGAAATGCGGTGCACGCAATCGCGGATCAAGGCGGGAAAATCTGTGTGAATACCCGTGACTGGGAGGGCAAGGGTGTTATTATCGATGTTAAAGATAATGGGGTCGGCATCCCAGACGATCAGACCGATAAAATATTCAATCCCTTTTTTACCACCAAGAAGCAAGAGGATAATGAAGGCACTGGCTTAGGCCTGACGTTGAGTTATAGCTTGATGCATCGCTACGGTGGAAATATTAGCCTAAAGTCAAAGCAGGGGGAAGGTACAACTTTTAGCATTTGGCTACTGCACAAACCTAAAATGATCGAAGATGAGCAAGAGCTTATCGATAAACTTTTTGAAATTGAACAATTACACAGTAACGCTACCGGAGATTAATACATGGCGGACACAACGAACATCGGAATAGAGAAGCCTGCGGGTGAAAATGCAGCGGTTGAAGCAGCAGCAACGGTAGACAAAGCTTTTTTTAAGCGTGCGGATACGCATATCGATGTGGCGAATCAGCAGATAACGGAAGAAATTAATCCTGGCAAAGTCAGTGCTTCGATGATGTTTGCAACAGCGCGTTTTAATGCTTGGGTGACTGCGGTTAACTGCGGCAATGTGATTCAAATGTTGGAAAGTAAAGAGGAAACAATTGAGTATTTTGTGAATGAGTATCGTGCGATGCTTGAGCAAAATATGGATGAGTATTGTGAGAATTT
>CALHTA010000055.1 GCA_938038645.1 uncultured Thiotrichaceae bacterium | reverse complement strand
CTTGATGTCATGGAGCACGGTTATAATGATGAAAATAGACCGTTAGTTCGTAATATATTTGACGTTCAACAGGAGCGTTACAAGCGCACTGGTATTGTTACTGCTGTGTCAGAGGATAACGTCGACCGTAAGCCGTACTTTATTTATAACACGATATTCACTGCGGGCTTGCCATGGAATACCACGACAGATAGAGGTGTTCAATATAACGACCTGAAAAGTGTTTCGACTAAAGCGGCCTTAACGCTAGCGTTATTATACCCAGATGAAGAGTACACTCAGGTGCTAAAGCGCCAAGTTGAGAGTGCATATGATCCTAAGAAGGGTTGGTATTCTGGTGTTTATGAAAATGGTAATGGCTACAATAAAGCAACCACTGCTAACACCAACGGGATTGTACTAAGTACACTACTGTATAAAAAATACGGTTCTCTTTATGAAATATGCAATGCTTGTGGCCGTAAATTAAGACTCGATCCGAGTATATATAAGCGCCAACAGAAGTAAAAAATGATCAGGGGCGTATTACAATTTTGCTGGTTAAAAGGCTTAAGGCTTGTTGTGTTAGCAAGCCTTTGCTGGTCTTTTACAGCGTCTGCGGATGACTCGATTCCGCCATTGCTTAAGCAGAGTAAGATACTCGCCTGTGCAAAAACTGAGTCAGTTGCCAGATCGGCTTTATCAACGATGTGGGATATTGAGGATTCTGAAAAAGAATTCCCAAATGAATCAATGCAAAGTGGTGATGGAAGCACTTTGCATGCAGCTACCTTAGATATCGTTTTAAAATCTATGCTGGGCGCATCGGATCGTTTTCCTTCGCTCAGAAATCAAGTAGAGAGAACGCTACTCAAATGGAATTATTGTGATGTATTCCAAGAAGGTGTTTTTTACGACCTAGAACGAACCAGTACTGGCTTTAAAAGGGTCAGAGCAGCTGAAGCTTCTCCAGAAAAGTGGCAGGGTTTCAGCGCGTTAGGGTTTCTGGGTGAAACCGACAATCGTTTCGTACCGCAAATCTTAGATTTGGATCAGAACAGTTTACGTTCTGATTATGAGTGGTTGTTTCATAGAATTTACCGTCAGCAATGCTTTCCACACCCTGATACTTCTGAGCTGTTTGACATCTCAGAAATTCGCCTGAAGGAAAACATAGTGGAAGGCGCACCTGATGCTTCTAGTGAGTATCCTCATGCTTGGGACCCTGAGTGTTTGTACCCTCGAGCGGCTCCGGAGCTTAACACTAATGTAAAGATTGTCGATGTGCCATTATTGGTGCCCAATATAATGTCGACACTAAACATTGTTCCAGTGCCTAAACTTGTTCCGGGCTTGAACACTAAAGTAGAACTAATGCCCGTTGAGCAATTGGTGCCTGGTTTGAGGACACAGGTAAAGCTGCTTCCTGTACCACAGTTGGTGCCAAGTTTAGGAACACAATTAAAGTTGCTTCCTGTTCCGCAGTTAGTGCCCAATCTGAGTACGCAATTGCAGCTGCTGCCCGTTGCGCAGGCTGTTCCAGAGCTACTCACCCAGCTAAAGTTGATTCAACAACCTCTAGAGATACCTAAACTTGTCTCTTTAGTAGAAATACAGGAAATGCCACAGCTGGTGCCTGCCTTAGCGACCTCAGTTGATTTACAGCCAGTGCCTATCACGATTCCGCTGTTAAATTCTAAATTGCTGATCGAGAAGTTGGCCGTACCAGTGCCTAAGTTGCTAACCAAGGTTTTCATAGATAAGCCGAAGTATGTTGCTCCTAAAAAGGTTGTGCAAAAAGCGCCTGTTAAGTACGTGGGGAATCACAATACTAACAATCAGGGGTATTATCCACAGACGGTCGTTCAACAGCCAAGGGTAGTACAGCAACAAAGGGTAGTACAGCAGCCAGTTGTACAGAGGGTTCCAGTGACTCAAGTTGTTACCCAGCCTAATCTAGTTGTTAATAAAAATGCTTCGCTTATAGAACGACTGCTTGGCGGTATTTCTGGGGGGAGCAATGTATTGATTGTTGATAAGATTCAGCTGACGGTTAACGAATACAACGGCACGGTTGAAACGGCAATATCAAGTTCTGATATTGGTACAACGGTTGCTTCAACGGTGAGCCAGTCAGAAGCAGTTAAACAGATACTTCATGCATTACCAGTGAAGAGTCAGCAGCATGTAACGACGGCTAACAAAACGCCGGTTAAAACCAAGGCGGTGGTAAAGAAAAAAGCGGTAAAGCAATCACCTGGCTATCTTACAGTTCCTTATTTGCAGACTATGCTGCTGGTGAGTGAGGCTCCTTCAGTCCGTGTCTCAAAGCCGGTTAAAAAAGTCAAAAAAGCTAGCAAAAATAGCAAAGCGAGCAAACGTAAGCCTAGGAAAAAGAAGAAACAGACGCGTTCTTCGAGTGTGTTTACTTACTCTCCCTATCCAAAAGGACAGGCGCCCAAATCTGAAAAGTCTATCGAACAACTGTTACGTGAATATCAGCAGTATGAAGAGGATCGTAAGCTAGGTCGCTTGCCGAAACGGAAAAAAAAAGTAAATAGAAGGGGAAATATACAAGAAAAATACAAACCCGATACTCGGTTGCGGGATGTGCCGCCGTTAGATACAGAGCTATGGGTGGAAGAAGTGACGACAAGCTATGACCCTGTAAAGGTCCCTTCTTTAAAAAGTAAGGTTAAGGTCTATAGCAAATATTCAGCAAAGCCGTTAAAGGTTCCTGCTTTAAGTACGATGATCATCCAGCAATTGACAGGCTCAACGTCAGATTCAAAACGCTCTGACGAATCTTTCGAGTTCTCAAATGACTATTTCAGCGATGAAGTCTTTGAAGACACTCAAGTTAGAAGCGAAGCTGGAGGGTCGTTTGAGTTTTCACAGGATCGGTTAAAGGATGAGGTTTTTGAAAACACGTTAATAAGCGGAAAGAAAAACAAGGCACAAGGCAAACCACAAAAAAAAACTAAAAATACTAAAAAAGCCATAAAGGTAAAGCCAAAAAAGAAAACCATAGGCTTAGCGGGTAATGTTTACTATAAAAACACATTAAAAACGGGTGCCAAAGCAATTGGTGGCTCAATAAATAGAAAACTGATAAAGGACAGTTATTGGTTTGCCAGAGTGGGTTGGAACTACAACTTAGAGGAAGTTGACGATCCCTTCAGCTACTCGTGGGGTATTGGCTACAGTGACTGGCATCCTGGAACATTTTCGGCTCAGTTGAATAACTGGGGCCCCATTAAACCGGGGGAAGGGCTGGCCTTAGAAAAAGCAGTGGCCAACTTTGGATACTCTGTAAAGTCAGATTTCTTAAAGAAACACAAGCTTAGCTTGTCGGGTGCGATTAATGTGCCCGTAGAAGGAAACAGCTCGGCCGTTGCAAATTTACGTTGGTCGCCTGTGAAAAATTGGTATGTGAATGCTTCTGTCAGTCAGCCGCTAGAGGGTGACGGTACTCCAAAATGGACTTATGGATTTGGATACAGTGACTGGCGTCCTAATAAAATAAACTTACAATATTCAAATTATGGACCTAATGAAATTCCTTATCATAACTTTGAAGAAAACGGGACTTGGTCCTTAAGCTATAACTGGAAGTTCTAGCAGGAGAATTTTGCTGAACGATCAGGGTTAACGTCTTATTAAGTACTTTTGTGCCAAAGTAAGAGCCTAAAAAAATAATAATAAAGAGCATTTGATAATGAGCGTATCAGAATCGTTATTAGAGCAAGAAATTGCTGAGCAACCAAAAGCCAAGCCGTGGGCTTACGTTGACACGGGTTCGACTCGTGATCTGCGTTTAGATTTCATGAGAGGCATCGTAATTCCGCTGTTATTTGCTAGTCACTTTGAGTATTTCTCCGCGCTTATGTACATCGGCTGGGAGCGAGTTGGAGTGGTTTCTACCGCGGAAATTTTTGTGATTTTAGCCGGCATTGTCGTTGGCATGGTGTTTGGAAAAAAACTGCGGAATGAAGGTTTAGCCGCATCGATGCCCGCTTTGATGGATCGTTCGGTAAAGCTCTATCTAACGAATGTCATGTTGATCTTTATTATTGCGGCAATAAGGTTGTTACCTGAAATTGATGCGACCATTATTACCACTTTTCATAGCCCCTTCAGTGGAAAAGTTTATCCATTGTTTCCACCTGCTGATGCGAGTGTTTTCAAACTGATGAGTCAGGCGTTTCTATTAAGAATTGGCCCTCATCAGTTCCAGATTATTGGCATGTATGTCGCTATGTTTATCTTGGTGACGCCGTTTGTATTCTTTATGATTAGCCGCCAGCGTGTCGGCCTGCTGCTAGGCATTAGTTGGGTCATCTACTTCATCAACTTTGGTGCGCATGAGCCAAACAATGGTAGTCCAGCGTTTCGACCAACAGGCGCTCAGTTTGAATATGCCTTTCCTATATTGGCTTGGCAGCTAATTTATGTACATGGTGTGGTCGCAGGTTATTTTAAGAAAGAAATTGTTGAGTTCTTCTCGACGACAAGTCTTGGCAAGATATTGCTTTATGTATCGTTTACCCTAACGGCCGCTTTCTTCGTGCTGACTTGGAATAACCCAATGACGCAGTTTTCAGACATCAGTTTGCGTATGATCACACCCGAGACTTTCCATTCATGGTACGGGCAGTATTTCCAAAAATATAAATTAGGGCCAGGCAGAGTGCTGAATGTCGTCGTGTTGTTAATTACCATGTACGCAATTTTGTCGCGCTGCTGGAAGCCCATTAACAAAGCACTGGGGTGGTTCTTCATTCCGCTAGGGCAGGCATCGCTTTACGTATTCTACGTACATATATTCTTTTTATTGATAATTGCTAATACGCCACTCCCAGAAATGAAGGACTTCTGGATTAATACCATGATCCACGCCGCGTTGCTGTTCACCATCTGGGCAATGGTAAGAACTAAGTTCTTATTCAAGGTTATTCCGAATTAAGCATCACTCCTAATTCGGTAGTGCTGAAGGCCCTGTTAGCTAATAACAGGGTCTTCTAGTTTTAGCAGAAACTTAACCGGTTTATTTGTGCCCGCTGATCTTAGCGTGCATCGGCTTAGTTTCTTCAAACGCTTTGATCTGCTCATCACTCGCTTTGGCTTGGTGCTTGTCCTTCCACTCAGAAAACGGCATGCCATAAATTGCTTCGCGAGCTTGGTCATAATCCATCTCCTCCCCCATCTCCTTAGCTGCAGCCATGTACCATTTGCTCATGCAGTTACGGCAAAAACCCGACAGATTCATAAGATCAATATTCTGTACGTCAGAACGCTCTTGTAAATGTGCAACTAGGCCACGAAAAGCAGCCGCTTCAGCTTTGATACGAGTATCGTTGTCCATGATATTTTCCTGAAAAATTAGTAAGGCGAGTATGCCAAGA